>CAYJIW010000015.1:0-28325 GCA_964370335.1 uncultured Deferribacteraceae bacterium | reverse complement strand
ATTTAATGAGATTGGACTATATGAGGCGAGCGTTGAAGTTTCTGAAAATAAATCATATCAATATTATAGCTTGTTTTATATTAAAGGCGCTGCATTTTGGCATGAATTGGATAAAGAGTTAGGTAAATATAATGAGTCACTTAGTAGATATTTATTTCTTCTTGAAAAAGATTTTACGCTTGAGCTACCTACAGCATTTGTTGATGCTATTACAGGTATTATCGGTAAAAAAGAGTGGGATAGGATTACAAAATCATACTTGACTTCAGATTTGGATACAGGGACATAGAAATGCCTTGATGTTTAGTATGATGTCATGTATATAAGCTAATCCTAATTTTCTGTTTTTTATACTCATGCAATAATTTTTTCGATTGCATCAACTACCATTTTTCTATAGCCTTTGTCTTGTGCGTACGGGTGCGGGTCTGCAAAGACGCCATAATCGTTATCGTAATATTTTCCGTTAGCATCTGCAAATTCATCTGATAGCGCTGCACGGTATAGTATATCTGCACCTAGTTTTAAATCAAGACCTTGCTTGCCGTATGCTTCTTTAACCATTTTACTACCTAAAAACGATTTTGGATTAACAGATACAAAAACGCCTTTATCGGCATATTTTTCTGCCATATCCATCGTCCACATTATCAATGCTAGCTTGCTTTGCGCATATGCTTCATTGTGAGTTAGCTTTCTTTTGCCATCCAAAGCATCAAGTCTTACTATAGCTTGTGCTGCCGATGATATATTGACTACACGACTAGTACTATCTAAGATTGGCAACAACTTCTTAGTTAATATGTATGGCGCAATCGTGTTTACTTCAAACCTAACATCAAGCATATCTTTCGTCATCACTTGGTTATCATCAACAACAAATACACCAGCATTATTTATTAATACGTCAATATGGTTGTGCTTTGCTAAAATATTATCCGCCATTTTATTAATATCTGCCATGCTAGAAAAATCTGCAACGTACAACTCGATATCAATGCCGCTATTAATTTCTAAAAGTGCTTGCTTTACATTTTCTAACCTTGCAAGGCTTCTGCCGTGTAGTAATAATTTATATCCATCATGTGCAAACATTTTAGCAGTTTCAAACCCTATGCCATCTGTTGCGCCTGTTAATATAATTGTTTTCATATCAGTCCCCTATATATTTGCTCGTTTATAAATTCCATCGAGTATGTTTATATCAATTTTTGGTATTTGCTGTTTAATATAATCAATAATTTCATCTTTCCTTGCTAGTGGTGCGTTCACAGGTATTAAGTTGTAATTATGCCCGCCAAAAAAGTATGCGTCAGGCAAGTTTAGAAGCTGTAGCAAGTAGATTTCTTCTTCGATTTTCTCACGCTCGGTACACTCTGTAAACTCACCATCTTCAACCATTTTTTCAAGCGGAGCGCCTTCTGATACTGATGTTGTCATGAGCGATACTAGGTATGGTGGAAACTCGTTTAAGAATTTTGCTGTTTGTTCAACTTGTATGTTACCATTACCTTTACCAGCAACGCCAGTCATAACAATTGCATCCCAATCGAAACCCGCTTTGACAAGTTTTTCAATGTTTTCATATGCTTGTGCAAATGTGTAGCCCTTGTTCATGATTTTTAACGCTGGGTCGTACGCAGACTCTAAACCGATGTGTAGCTGATTAAAACGCAACTCACGGAGCGTTTTTAAGTCATCAAACGACTTGTTCATTAAGCTTTTTATTGAGGCGTAGCAAGTAATTGTGTCAATATCTGGGAAATACGAGTGGATAAGCTCGCCAATTTTTATTAACTTAGGGGCGGATAAAATAAATGGCTCACCATTCACTAAAAAAATACGTTTAACGTCTAATCCGCTATATTTAAGCTCTTGCAAATCTTCTTCGACATGTTCGATAGGCGATACCTTGAACTTAGTTTCACGATACATAGTGCAGAACGAACACTTGTTGTGCGAGCAACCAGCTGTAACTTCCAACAACGGTGTGCTCGCTTCTATTGGGTGGCGATAAACTTGACCTGTATAATGCATAAATAAACCTTCCTGTAATAATAACATTATATTAAACAGCAAGTTCATTTCTTGCAATAAGTTTTTGTGGGATATGGAGTGGGTAAGCAAGTTGAATATGAAATGATATTATGTCAGCTTTTGACGTATCACTATGTTTAACTTCATATTAAACAACTTCCAAGGAGTTTAATATGTCAAAAAAACATGAACTACAAGAAACCTTTAAAGACGAATATGGCGTAACATATTGTGACTATGGGAAAACATTAAAACATGGTGCAGAATTAGAGAGTTATACTATACCCAATACTGTTACAAAAATAGGTGATGGTGCTTTTGCTTGGCTTCCTGATTACTGGCATTTACATACGGTAATAATTCCAAACTCTGTAACACATATCGGTAAAGAAGCATTTGCTGGAAACGGGTTAAAAAGTATTACAATCCCAAGTTCTGTCGAATATATAGGTACAAGTGCTTTTGCTTATTGTTCAGATTTAAAAACAATAAAAAATGATAGCCCTCATTTTTACTTAAAAGATGGTGTTTTATATGATAAAAGCAGAACGAATGTTATTACTACTTTTAGTAGCGTGATACATGGTGACCTTGTTCTGCTTGATACAGTAACAACAATTAATAAAGAAGCATTTTATGGGTGTAATAATTTGAATTCAATAACAATTCCAAATTCTGTAAAACACATAGGTGATGGTGCTTTTGCTGAGTGTAAAAAGTTATGTACTATTGTTATGTCAGATAATATTGTCGGTATTGGTGCTGGTGCTTTTCAAGGGTGTGAAAGTATCAATTCAATAACTATCCCAAGCTCAGTTACAAGTATTGGCGAAAGAGCTTTTTTAAGATGCGAAAGTTTAAAATCAACAACAATTCCTGACTCGGTAACACATATTGGTGACGGAGTTTTCACGAGATGTACAAATTTAAAGTCAGTAGATGTAAGTAGCTCTAATTTTCACCTTGTGAATGGCATATTTTACAATAGGGATAAAACACATATTATCTCAAGTATTGCCAGCATGGTAAGAGGCGATATAGTTATTCCAGAGGGGGTTACAAGTATTGGTGAGTTTGCTTTTCATGGTTGTGTAAATTTAACTTCAATTATTATCTCAAATTCTGTAACTAGTATTGGCAATCGGGCATTTTCTGGCTGTAGCAATTTAGTGTCAGTAGTAATTCCTGATAGTGTTACAAGTATTGGCGAGGGTGCTTTTAGCTATTGTGTAAATTTAACTTCAATTATCATCCCAAATTCTGTCACTAGCATTGGTAATGGTGCATTTTCTGGCTGTAGCAATTTAGTGACAGTAGTAATTCCTGATAGTGTTACAAGTGTTGACGAAGATACTTTTAGCAATTGTGCAAATTTAACTTCAATTATTATTCCTGATTCAGTAACTAACATTGATAATTGTGCATTTCATGGTTGTCGTAATTTAGTGTCAGTAGTAATTCCTGATAGTGTTACAAGTATTGGTAAGTCTGCTTTTAGTGGCTGTGTAACTTTACCTTCAATTATTATCCCAAATTCTGTAACAAGCATTGGTAATGGAGCATTTCGCTGTTGTTGTAATTTTGTGTCAGTAGTAATTCCTGATAGTGTTACAAGTATCGATGAGTTTACTTTTAGCAATTGTGCAAATTTAACTTCAATTATTATTCCTGATTCAGTAACTAACATTGATAATTGTGCATTTCATGGTTGTCGTAATTTAGTGTCAGTAGTAATTCCTGATAGTGTTACAAGTATTGGTAAGTCTGCTTTTATTGGCTGTAGTAACTTAGATAAAGATGTGGTCGCAAAATTGCAAAATATGTATAACTACAATGAGTTTTAGCGTATTATTTTAACAAACGATAGATTAATTAATAATCCTATATTTCGCATAAGTTTGCAAAATATAGGATTTATTTTTACTTCATTGTTATTTCAAATGTGCCGTTACCGTTGTCAACAACTTTGATATTGTTATATAGTTCAACACAAAATTCTGCTATGTTTTCGATTACTTCGTCGTTTGCAATGCCATATTTTCCTTTGATATACCAACCACCCTTATTGGGACAAGCAGGACGATTTTGTTCAAATTGTTTGCTATTTAGTAGGAAATCAATAATATCACTATTCATCGTAACGTTTTTATCAACATATTTAACATATAAGCCGTATTCGACAGCAGCGTTAGCTCTAATATCGCATCCAATCATTATATAATTATTAGTGTTGATATAGTGTAAAACAATGCCTGTAAACATACCGTTCCAGCTATGAACTTCAGATAAGTAATTACAATTTTTATTTAATTTTATTATTTCTTTTTCTAGTTTTTTAGAAAAACTTAAATGCCTTGCCTTCATCACAGCCTCACTCAAGTTTAAATATTCCTCGTCAGTAAATTCGTAGTTTTCTAGCAATATGTTTTTTATATCTTCTTTCATGTCTTTATCCTCTTGAAGTTGATTAGTTATTTTTTCAATATTTAATGAGTATTGTGCAATGGCACTACTTAGGCGTGTTTCATTAATTTTGTAAGTAAATGTTTTTAACCACTCTAAAATATGGCAAGAATATGACATCAACCTAACTTTTGCCTGTAGTTCCTCACTTAACTCATCACTACAGTCTGCTTCGCCTATACCTAGAGAATTTTCACTTGGCTCACTTCCGTATAGAGTGAGATATATGGCAAATATATTATCATGGTTGATGTTTTCATAATTATTGCAAACATATTCATAGTATCTATAAAGTTGTTTATCCTCGTCATCTGCATCAACTTTATTCTCGATAATAACGATAAATTCATCATGTTCAATTAAAATATCAATATGGCGTTTTTCTCTATATATTTTTACTTTTGATAAATCATATTGAGAAAACAGATCACCATAAATAATATTTAAAAAACTAGCTAAATATTCTGTATAGTGCCTGTGTTCTTCCTTAGGGTTTAATAAATAAGCTATTGTGTCACTGTGACTTAGCTCATAATATCCCCTAAATTTTTCAAGCAAAATTAATTCACCGGGCTTGTCTTTTTCTCGTTTTTTTTCAATATCAATTAGATTTTGATAATCACTAAAAAATTGTTCAAACTTATTCTCAGTCATATAACCCCCTATATAATTAATATTATATCAGCTCGCCTCTTTGTCAAGTAACGTAGCCTGAACAAAAAACAGCTTACAACCTATCTACGTCGTGATCTGGCGTACATCTATGATTTTATTAGCTATTAGAATATAGCGAGGGGATTTATGGATAGTTATGAATTAATTCAAGATACTTTTTGGTACACTGCTACTATTTTTGACATACACTTTATGACATCTGTTGGTGCTGATTTTAACATACAAGATACAGATGGCAATTCTGTTCTGCACTATGCTGTCAGTCACCGTAAATCAAGAGAAATAATTGAAGAAATTATTAAAAACGGCGCAAATATAAATGTGCAAAATAAACAAAATCATAGACCGATAAATTATGCTGTAAACAATAATATGCCAGAAGTAATTGAAATGTTTATTAAATATGGAGCAAGTATCGGTGATATAATTTATCAAATGAATTATGCGGTATGGAATGACATGTCAGAGGTTATTGAACTGCTTATTGAACATGGAGCAGACATAAATGATAAAGTCCATCAAATAGAACTATTAGAATTACTAAGCGTACCCATTGAGTTTTCAACAGAAACTCTAACAATATTATTAAACTATGCAAGTATTGATAGCATTCAAGATGCATTAGATGAACTATCAACTTATAAGCAATTACACGATATACAATACTACGAAAAAGTTTTTAATATGTTAAAAAAAGCTGAAACTAAATGTATGTTGAATGAACGCCCTATCAGTAGCTTATTTTGGCAACATGCAAATAACGCCGAAGTAAAAAGCTACTTTAAAAATAACCCAGATATTAATACTACAAATATTTTTGGTAATACATACCTAATATCTGCCGTCAGATATACTGCTTTTCCAGACGTAATAGAACAACTAATTACACTTGGCATCGACATAAATGTTAAGAACAAGTACGGCGAAACTGCACTACATAATGCGGTAATATATGCCGAAACACCTGAGATAATTAGTATATTAGTAAAGCATGGGGCTGATATATCAATACGAGATAAACGTGGCAAAACTGCCTATGATTATGCAATATGTAATAACTCAATAAATTGCACTCATATAATCAATAAGTTAAAAATATGATAAATTATATATTGTCTGTAGAGATGTAACATGCAGAAAAATGTAAATTAATTATAAGTTTTAGTATCGTCACAACAAATTGTTAAATTTAAGGTTTGTTTTTTTTATTGACTTGCTTATATATCGTTGTTATAATTATATAAATATATATAATTATAACAATGTTGCCGCTTTGCAAATTATGAAAATAAATTTAATTAAATATGCAAACACGCCAACATTTGACGCACGTATATTGTATCTATAGTTACAGATGATGTTAAATCAGTCATATTTTAAGGAAGATTTTATGAATAGTATTAACGAAAAACTAGCTCAAATGTACAGTAACGAGCAAGCACGCATCAAGGACTTTAAAGAAAAATGTGTTTCTAAATTGCTAGAATTACAGCCTGAAAGTGACGCTACTTTTGCATACCATTATACGTATGCAACCGAACAATATTGCAATGCTGATACTAAAATATTAGTGATAGGGCAAGAGTTAAACGATTGGGATTTTGCTCCTGATGGCAATGTTGCTGACTCTATGGAATTTACAAACCACTTCCAAACAGCACAAGGTTACTATAATTCGGCATTTTGGCAATATGTAAAGCAACTAGGCAGTTCATTTAATGGTGAAAATTATCACACAATGCATTCTGTTGCATGGACTAATATACTAAAGTTATGTGGTAATACTGACCCGAAATTTTTGATTAATAATGCTCCACAACTTCTCGAGGAATATTGCATTACATTTGATACTGTAAAAAATGAAATTGAAATATTAGCACCTGATGTAGTTATATTTTTAACTGGACCTACTTATAATAAATGGATTGAGCTACAATTTGATGGCGTTAAATATTTGCCCGTTGATGATAATTTCAATACAACTGAGTTAGCACGACTTGAACATAAGCATTTACCTGTTAATACATATGTAACATATCATCCCGGCTATACTGCACGCAATAGAGATAAATTGTGGACACCTGTAATTGAATGTATTGTATCAAATTCAAAATAGTTACAGCTATAAAAAATATGTATAGGAGGTATACATGAATAATTGGCAATGTAGAAAATGTAGAGAAATTATGCAATCGTCGTCAAGACCAGATAATTATGGTTGCAATGGCAATGATTACCATGATTGGGTTGATTTAGGCGAAGCAGGCTATACTATTTATTTATGTAGAAAGTGTGGCGCTATTATTCACGCAAGCTCAAATACCCCTCGAGGTGATTGTTGCACCAATAATGGTTGGCATGAATGGGTTGAACTGGGAAAAGTCGGCAATACGTATTATCAATGCACAAGATGTGGGCTTCTTATTCAAACAGCATCACATCCACGCAATGACGGATGTAATGGTAATGACTATCATAATTGGAGTAGCTTGGGCGATGTCGGCAACAATAATTATCATTGTAGTAAATGTAAAATCATTATACAAACCAACCACCAGCCGCACTCTCCAAGTTGCAAAAATAACCAATACCATGATTGGCATCATCTTGGCGAAACTGGCAATAAAACCTATACATGCAGAAAATGTGGTTTAACTGTAAAATCAGCAGCACATCCTATGGGGCATAGCTGCGACGACAACCAATACCACGATTGGCGACAAGAATAAATAAAAACTAAACTCACCCTATCATAATATGGGTGAGTTTTAATTTTAATCAATTTCAACTGGCAACTTACAACCTATTATTTTTTGTGTGGGCTTGGCATTCCAACAGGCATACCCATTGCGCCATGTGGGTTTTGCTTTTCTTCCATTTTTTCTAATAGCATGTTTACATCAATGCTGCGTCCGCCTCTATCTATTGTGCAGTTGACAACCTTGCCATAACCTAATGCAAACAGTTCATACTTTAAATCGCCAATTTTCGTTATTTTATGTCCATTGCAGTACATTATGACATCGCCTTTTAGCAATCCGCCTTTTTCTGCTGGCGAGTTTTCTGCAACAGCTTCAATTTTCACTTTATTATCAGCTTGTGATATGCTTACGCCGATTTTTGGAGTTTCTTCACCTGTTACATTATTAGTAAATATTACTGCATCAGATATTGTATCATCTGTAGCGCCATCTTGAACAATTACGAATGCTTTGTTACCAGTCAATCTTTCATAACGTAATGGTATTCCAGCATGTTTTGCACCATGCCCGCTACCAACTATAAATACAACTATTGTATCTGGATTTTCTTTTTGATATGCAACAGCGCTTTCAGCCATAACTTCGTCCCAAGTGTTTTGTGCTAGGTAGAAATTTGCAAACTTACGCTCATCAACGCTAGAGCCATGCATAGAAAAAATCATACCTAGCTCGTCGCTATAGCGTTCATTAATTATACGCATTTCCTTTGGTAGTTCGGCTTTTTGCTCCATAGTTAAATTATCGGTAGTGCCACGTGCAACCGATCTATTAATTGCACCATCAATATTTAATGCGATTGCATCAATTTTATTATCACGTATGTATCTAAACAATGGCGCATATAAGTTGTAATCAAAGCTCCAACGCTCAAAGAAATCTACATTATGTAAGAATGTACGTTCATCAATTTTGCCAGCAACAAACTTATCTAGTTCATCTTGGTATTGTTTTTGCACCATTTCAAACGCTACGGCAATCTTTTTGCCGCTTTCGTGCAGACGCTTTATAACAGCAAGTTGGTTTAAGTGGTGCGCATAGTTTGTGTGCGTTTCGCCAATATATATTGCTTTATATCCACTAGCAATATCAGCTACTTCATCAACGCTTAATACATCTTTTGTAAGCACAGCATTTTGTGCAATACTTTCATAAACTATTATGCCGTAATCTGTAACAGGTTCAACTTTTTCAACATTTTTACGCCCATCAAAAGCGATTTTGTTATATTTGCCATAATGGCGTAGCATCATGACGCTATGTTCTGTAGGGTTATCAACTACCATAAGTAAGTTGTCGCTAGATAGCGGGTTTTGCACAACCTCAAAAGTAGTAAGGTCAGATTTTTCTTTTTTACCAAATACCATAGTTGCAATAGGGTTATCGTAACCGCAAATGACAACATTTTTGCCTGTCAAATCAGCTACAGTTATATCTTTAGCATCAATAGTTTGAGTAATGCCAATAATGTTGCATGTGTTATCACCATTTGTGATAAGTGTAGTATTATCAGCCATCATCATTCTTGAAAAACTAGCAGGTATTTCTGCTGGCGATAAAGCACGCATAATATCATAGTCGGCATCAATCACAAACTTGAACTCGCTATGTTTTAATGGTATATCGAAAATTTGTTTACCTATTTTAGTGCGTAGGTAGCCTTCAACTTTTTCATCACCATAAAATATTGTGTATGGTACGCCCATTTCTTTAGTGCCAGAAACTCTCTCAAGTGTAAATGATAAGCTAGGACTACCATTAACGACACTAAAAGTTGCCTCGCTAGCAGATATTTGCGGAATTTCGTTACTATTTAGCCAGTATTGGTAATAGTCGCTATCTTCTGATATGTTGAACATGGCCATGAAATCAGCCCATGATGCACGTTTGTATTCATACTTTTTGACAAAGTCGCCAACGATTTTCATAAATTCATCTTGAGTATATTGTAAGCGTATCATGTGGAACAACATTAAGCCTTTGCCATAACCGATAGATTGGTCTTTTTTAGAGCCATTATACCTAAAGTGGCTAAGTGGGTATGGTTCGCCACTAGCAAATATATCGTAGTTAAGTAACGTGTTTTTGCGGTATGCATCGCCGTTATCTTTTTCTAGTGTATAGTAGTGGTCAGCAAGGTAGGCTGTGATCGCTTCAAAAAAGTTATCGCCAAATTTTGCCATAACAGATGAGCCAAACCATTGGTGCAGAACTTCATGCCCAAGTGATGTAGACTTTATAAAAGGTAGGTTGATAACACGGTCACCAAGTACAGTATATGTTGGTGTAGCATAGCCGTATGGTCTTATATGTTCAACAACTGAAAAACGCTCATAAGGGAACTTAACATCTAACAGTTTTTCATACATTTTGATATAGTCGACTGTGTATTCTAGATATTCATCAATGAGTTTTTTATCTTTTTCAAAAAAGTAAGCGTACACTTTTGTATCGCCAGCTTTTGCAGATTTTACAACGTAGTCGCTAGAGGCGATTATGTCGATACTTTCAAGCGGTTTATCCATTTTGAATGTATAAGTTACACCATTTTTAACTTTTTTTTCTGTAATTTCGTTTGCTTCGCTGATAGCTTTAAATCCTTTTGGTAGTGTAATTGTCCAAGTTTTATCCGACATAACATCAGTAGATAAGATTGGCGAAATTCCACTAAAAGACATAAAGTCATCTTGCACTAGGTCATATTCTTGTAGGTCTCTTTCATAAGTGACGATAGATTTTTTGCCAGCAGGTATTTGCACAATGTTTGCACGTGTTAAAACTGGCCTGCCATCTAGAGTTAAGTTATAGAAAGATGATATGTTAAGGTGAGTATCCTCTTTCAAGTTATCAATAGTAATTGTGCCAGTAATTTTTTTGTTAGTGGCATCAAAGTTGACATCACTATGGTACGTGGTGTTTGCATAAGCAATAGAAGTTGTTAGTAACATCATAATAGTTATCCAAATTTTATTCATTTATTTCTCCAGTATTTTATAATTAAGACTAAATTAGTTTAAAATTGTTCACGCATTATAGTAGAAACAAAATATATATTCAACTCTAATTTAGTTGTAAAAAAAACATAATTGTAGCATACTATATAATTATAGGAGAATATAGTTATGTCAGAGCTAACAAGGTTTGGTGTTTCGCTTGAAAAAGATTTGCTAGATAAGTTTGACGAACGTATAAAAGATAGGGCTTACGAGACACGTTCAAAAGCTATTTCGGATTTGATTAAAGATTATATTGAAAGCGAAGCTATTACCAGTGATGGCACACTTGCGGGTACTGTATCGTTTTTATACGACCACCATAACAAAGATTTACTATCAAAGTTGCTAGAAGTTCAACACGATGGTCATGATGTTATTATATCTATGCAACATATCCACTTAGATCATCACACTTGTCTAGAGGTGCTTGCAGTACGTGGCGATGCAGGCGATATTAGAAACCTTTATCATCAAATTAGGGCGATGCGTGGCGTAAAACTTGCCAATATAAGCGTGATAGAAGTATAAATTATTTGTTATATAATATTATTTTACATATCATCTTGACATATTTGCAACAAAATAACATACTATATTTGTATCATTAATCATAAATTTAATAATATTTGGGGGCGTTCATGCTTAATATTGAGAAGTTGATTTTTATTTCTTGCATGTTGATATTCGTTTGGGTTGGTTATTTGCTAGGCGGTATAAAGATTGGTATATTTATAGCTGGTTATTCAGCTGTATTACTTCTACTTATCACTTTTGTATATAGCATGGTAAAGCGTGAACTTGCTGATATATCAAAAAGTGTTAGCGAGATCCAAACGCTAGAATCAGATGTTGGCAAACTTCAATCAAACCGCACAATATTAAATAAGATGATTGATATTATCCAAAACCAAGCAGGCGTATATGCTGGGCTTGCAAAAAACTATAGCAGAACAAAGGTCAACCTTAACACTGTGGCAAACGAACTTACAGATGCACAAACAAGTGTTGCACAAAAGGTTAGAACTATCGAAAGTAAAGTTGTAGATTTATCTGAGTTAGTAAACGAATTTATAAACAACGCCAACTTCGTTAAAGAAAAGGGCGCAAAAACTGAGGAGTCAGCAATCAACTGTTTCGATAAATCTGTTGAATGTGGTAGTGCTATTTCAGAAAATATTGAAAAAATACAAGTAATTGGCTCAACATCACAAGAAATTGTTGATATTATGTCAGAACTTGTTACATATGGTCAAGAGATGCGTCGTAGTGTTGCAAACATTATGGAAATAGCAGACCAAACTAACTTGCTAGCACTTAATGCAGCTATTGAGGCAGCACGTGCAGGTGACTCTGGTAGAGGGTTTGCTGTTGTTGCAGATGAAGTTAGAAAGTTAGCAGAAAAAACAAATATATTTGCATCAGAAATTGATGATTCCATTAAAAAGCTATACAGCCGTACCGATGAAATGTCTGAAAAAGTTAACACTAATGCAGAACTGGTATCGGATGCTGTTTCTACAAATATGGGCTCTGGCGTGATGATGTTAGAGATTAGAGAAAATAGCGAAGAAATTGTTGGTGTTGCAAGAGAGTTTTCTACATCTATGGCAGACCAGTTGACAAAGCTAGGCGATATTGCATCGCTTATTGACAACATTAATAACGAAAATGTTGTTGCGGTTACGTTCGTTGATGATAGCTTAGAAATGGGTAACACGCTACTTAACTTCACTAAAGAGATGGAAGACAACACAAAAGTATTTGAAAAGAATGTTGGCGACTTCTTTGAGTTTAATAATACGCTACGCACAGGGTATGCAGAAATGGATAGCCAGCATGCTAGTTTAGTAGGCATGATTAACGAACTTTATAAGGCATTTGAGAATAATAAAGATAAAGCTTTGATAGGTAAAATCTTGACAGATTTACTTGATTACACAATGGTACACTTCCAATACGAAGAAAGCATGATGGATAAATTTAATTATTCTTTTAGAGATGCGCACTTAAAAATGCATGAAGATTTTCGTGTGAAGATGGAAAAAACATACACTAAGTTTATTAATGGCGAAAATATCAACGGCTTTGTATTGTTAGACTTTTTAAGCGATTGGCTTACAGCCCACATACAAAAAGTAGATAAAGAGTACGCAAAAGAACTGATAAAAGCAGGCATAAAAGCATAACGAAAAGCTCCTTATTGGAGCTTTTTTTATTTCATGTTTATAGCTTGAAAAGAGATATTTAATGTGTTATAAACAAAAAAATAAACGAAAAATACTAAAAATAGAGGAAGTTTATGAAAAGTGATATTATTAAAAAAGGTTGCGATAGAGCACCTAATAGAGCGTTATTATACGGTACAGGGCTTACACCAGAGCAAATGAAGCAGCCGTTTATCGGTATATGCTCTAGTTTTACTGATTTAATACCGGGTCATACTGGCATGCGTACTTTAGAGCGTGCAGTTGAAAAGGGCGTCCACACAGGTGGCGGGCAATCGTTTATTTTCAGCGTTCCGGGTGTTTGTGACGGTATTGCAATGGGGCATTTTGGTATGCGTTATAGCTTACCTAGCCGTGATGCTATCGCCGATATGATAGAATGTGTTGCTGAGGCGCACGCACTAGACGGTATCGTCTTTATCACTAATTGCGACAAGATTACACCGGGCATGTTGATGGCAGCTGCACGTATAAATGTTCCATCTGTTATTGTTACTGCTGGACCTATGATTTCTGGTAACTGGCGTATGGTTAGGCGTGATTTTATTACAGATTCTTTCGAGGCAGCGTCTAAATTTGCAACAGGCCAGATAGACGAAACAGAAATGAATAACCTAGAAATGACAGCTTGCCCAGCGGAAGGCTCTTGCCAAGGTTTGTTTACCGCTAACACTATGGCTTGCTTGACAGAAGTTATGGGTATGTCGCTTGCTGGCTCTGGTACTGCTATTGCTGGCCACGCAAAGAAAAAACGTATAGCGTTCGATTCTGGCGTTGCAGTATGTAGGCTAGTTAAGGAAAATATTAAACCAAGAGATATTATGAACGATAACGCTTTCCATAACGCAATCGTTGCAGATTTAGCTTTAGGTGGCTCAACAAATACTACGCTACACTTGCCAGCTATCGCAAACGAAGCAGGTATCAAGCTTACAGTTGATGCTTTTGATAAGCTATCAAAATCGACACCACATATCACTAGCTTACGTCCGGGCGGAACTTTCTTTATGGAAGATTTAGAGTTTGCAGGCGGTATCCCAGCGGTTATGAAGTCGCTAAAAACATTATTGAAAGATAACACGACAGTATCACAATTTTCTACACACGAAATTTGTGATAGGGCAGATATATTTGATGATAATATCGTTAGGAGTATTGACAACCCATACCATAAAGAAGGTGGGATTGCTGTATTGAAAGGTAATATTGCACCTCGTGGTTGCGTTATCAAGCAATCGGCTGTGATTGATGAAATGCTTGTCTTTACAGGTACTGCAAAAGTTTACGAGTCGGAAGAAGATTGTATGGCAGCTATCCGTGCTGGCAAAATCGTTAATGGCGACTTCGTAGTCATTAGGTATGAAGGCCCAAAAGGCGGACCGGGCATGCGTGAAATGCTAGCACCAACAGCGGCAATATCAGGCTTAGGGCTTAAAAATGTTGCGTTGATTACTGATGGACGTTTCTCAGGTGGTACACGTGGGCCTTGTATAGGGCATGTTTCACCAGAGGCGGCAGATGGTGGCGTTATTGCATTTGTAAAAGATGGCGATACAATATCTATAGATGTTCCAAACCGTGTAGTTAAATTAAACGTAAGCGATGAAGAACTTGAAGAACGTCGCAAAGGCTGGGTAAAACCAGAACCAAAGGTCAAGAGTGGTTATTTGGCGAAGTATGCGAAGCATGTTAGTAGTGCCGATGAGGGTGCAATCTACCGCTTTTAGTTAATTTAACGAGAATTTCACGCTACTACGTTGTTGTTTACATAAACACTTGCTCATTTACGCCCAGCTCTATGTAAAATCGCTTCGTGTTTAAGCAAGCCGCCTAGTAGTAGCATAAAATCTACGATAAATAAAATTTTTGTGTCTTTTAACCAGAATGAAAAAATACATCAAAAATTGTGTGTATTTGTCTTAGAGCAAAATACATCATAAATTGCTGGTCTTTCACTTTGATACGTTGTTGTTTAAAAAAACCTCAGTCATTTTTTTGTAGATATAAATCATATTTTAGGACAGTTTGTAACTGTCCTTTTTTGTGAGCTGTTATGCCTCATGACGCTTAATAACTTATTGATGTTATAAGCTTATTTACGTCATTGCGAATTGCCAAAGGCAATGTGGCAATCCATAACAACGTATAGTGATATTTACATTAAATCGTTGCCAAAGTCATGGACTGCCACATTTCGCTAACGCTCAATTCGCAGAGACATTTCTAGGCCATGATATTTGCTAATTTATTTATGTTAAATGCTTATTTACGTCATTGCGAGAACGAATGTAATGAGTTCGTGGCAATCCATAACAACATATAGTAATATTTATGTTAAATCATAGCCATACGCATAATGTAGCGTAAGCTAAAAAGCGTACTATACGTTTACGTTTGAACGTAGCCACACGCATAACCTAGTGCTAGCTAATAAGCGATAATTATGTTATCGCCAGAACATAAATAAAATACTGTTTGTTAAATTATATTTCTTGAAAAAACATCATTTATATGTTATTCTGATAGGATTATACATAAATTATGCAATCATGTACACTAATTAGCTATTTGTACAAAGGAGGTTACATGATTTTAACTGGTAGCGAAATACTTATAGAAAGTTTGAAAAATGAAGGCGTAGAAGTTATATTCGGTTATCCGGGTGGTGTTGTTCTAGGTCTTTACGATAAATTGTTTGATGCAAAAGTTAAGCACGTGTTACCTCGCCATGAGCAGGGTGGCGCACATGCTGCTGATGCATATGCTAGGGCAACTGGCAAGGTTGGCGTTGTGCTTGCGACAAGTGGTCCCGGTGCTACAAACTTAATTACAGGTATAGCGACTGCTTATATGGATTCTACACCATTAGTAGCTATCACTGGGCAAGTGGCGAAAGAACTTATCGGTGGCGATGCGTTCCAAGAGGCTGATATTATCGGTATCACACGTCCTATTGTTAAGCATAGCTATCTTGTTACTGATACGCAAGATATTGCACAAACTGTAAAAGAGGCTTTCCATATCGCATCTACTGGACGTCCGGGTCCTGTTTTGATTGATATACCGAAGGATATTTTTAATAATAAAGCAAAATATGCACCAGCAACTGAACTTGATTTAGCAGGCTACAACCCTACAACAGAAGGACACCCTGTACAAATCAAGAAAGTATTAAAAGGGCTAGAATCTGCTAAAAAACCTGTATTTCTTGTTGGTGGTGGTTTAATCTCGTGCGGTGCTACTAACGAATTTATTAAACTAGCAAACATAGTTGGCGCACCTGTTGTTACATCATTTATGGGACAGGGCGGTTATCCATCTACAGAGCCATACTGGATAGGCTGGATAGGTATGCACGGTAACTATGCATCTAATATGGCGGTTATGGAATCTGATTTTATCGTTGCTATTGGCACAAGGTTTACTGACCGTTCTACTGGCAGGCTAGACAAATTTGCTGGCAAAGCTAAGCTAGCGCATATAGATATTGACCCTACATCTATCAGTAAAAATGTTGAAATTGATATACCTGTTGTTGGGCATATAAAAAATGTACTAGAAATGTTATTAAAATATGCTGATGGTTACAAGTTTGACAAAAATGCCGATGAGCGTAACGAGTGGCTAGCACAAGTTAGAGATTGGGACAAAAACGAGCCATTCTCGTATGAAAGTAGCGATACAATAATAAAACCTCAATACGTTATCGAGCGTATTTGCGACATTACAAAAGGCGATGCTATAATTACAACCGATGTTGGACAACATCAAATGTGGGCGGCACAGTATTATAAATTTAGATACCCTAGACAGTTTATATCATCTGGCGGTATGGGTACAATGGGCTTTGGATTACCAGCTGCAATGGGTGCAAAAGTCGGCAGACCAGATAAAGAAGTGTTCAATATCGCTGGCGATGGCTCTATACTTATGAATATCCAAGAGCTTACAACGTGTGTACAATACCAACTAGGCGTAAAAGTCGCTATATTAAATAATAGGTTTTTAGGTATGGTTAGGCAATGGCAGCAACTATTTTTTGATAGACGTTACTCGCACACATGTTTAGATGTTCAACCAGATTTTGTAAAGCTTGCAGAAGCGTATGGTTGTATTGGCTTACGTGCAGAAAAACCGTCTGATGTTGATGGCGTTATACTTGAGTCATTAAAAATTACAAAAAAACCAGTTGTTATGGATTTCTTGACAGCTAGGGAAGAAAATGTATATCCTATGGTTGCGCCGGGTGCTGCTATAGATGAAATGATAGTTAGGTAAGGTGATATATGCGACACGTTATTTCTGTACTTGTTGAAAATAAATTTGGTGTATTAGCACGTGTTTCAGGATTGTTTTCTGGCAAAGGCTACAATATCGAAAGCCTAGCTGTTAGCAGAACTGAACGCGCTGACGTTTCTAACATGACGATTGTTACATCTGGCGATGATAGAGTTGTCGAGCAGATTGTTAAACAATTACGTAAGTTAGTAAACGTATTAAAAGTGCGTGATTTAACATGCTACAACCATATTGAACGTGAACTTGTACTTGTTAAAGTATTTGTTAGCCAAAAACATAGAAGTGACATATATAATATCGTAAACACATTTAGGGGTAAGGTTATTGACATAAACCCTGATACAATGGTTATTGAAATTACGGGCGATAAAGATAAGCTAGAAGCCTTTACGGAAATTGTTAGACCGTATGGCATTGTAGAGCTTATCCGCTCTGGTTGTATTGCTATCGGTAGGGGCGCAAAAGCTACTACTGATATGGAAAAGCTTAAAGTAAACTTATAATAATAAGTCTTTATATAATTATTCGGAGGAACAAAGAATGCAAGTTTATTATGAAAAGGACGCTAGTTTAGGAATTATCAAGAGTAAAAAAGTTGCAGTAATCGGCTATGGTAGCCAAGGTTATGCACACTCTAACAACCTAAAGGATTCTGGCGTTGATGTAGTTGTTGGTTTAAGAAAAGGCAGCCCATCATGGGAAAAGGCAGAAAAAGCTGGCCTAAAAGTTATGGAAGTAAAAGACGCAGCTGCGTATGCTGATTTCATCATGGTTTTAGCACCTGATGAGCATCAAGGCGATATTTATAGAAATGACATTGCACCAAGCATGAAAGAAGGCAAATACTTAGCATTTGCACACGGTTTTAACATCCACTTTGGTCAAATTAAAACTCCAGCAGGCGTAAATGTAGTTATGGTTGCACCAAAAGGACCGGGACACTTAGTTCGCCACCAATACGAAATTGGTAGCGGTGTACCTTGCTTAATTGCTATACACCAAGATGCTACTGGCGATGCTACAGATGTTGCATTATCTTATGCTGCTGCTATCGGTGGCGCACGTGCTGGCGTTATCAAAACAACTTTCAAAGAAGAAACTGAAACAGATTTATTTGGCGAGCAAGCTGTATTATGTGGTGGCGTTGCAAAACTTATCCAGTATGGTTTTGAAACATTAACTGAAGCTGGTTACGCTCCAGAGATGGCATACTTTGAGTGTTTACATGAAATGAAATTGATTGTAGACTTAATTTACGAAGGTGGCATTAAAAACATGCAATACTCTATCTCTAACACTGCAGAGTACGGTGGATTAACTAGAGGACCTAGAGTTGTTGGACCTGAAGCAAAAGAAGAAATGAAAAAAGTTCTTGCAGAAATCCAAGATGGTCACTTTGCAAGAGAATGGCTACTAGAAAATAAAGTTAATGGCCCATCTTTCCATGCATTAGCAGAAAAAAGTAACTCGCACCCAATCGAAGAAGTTGGCGAAAAGTTACGTGGCATGATGAGCTGGATGTCTGGTGGCAAAATAGTAGATAAATCAAAAAACTAATAAAAATAATTGTGTAGCCATAGCGTACGTTGTGGCTACATTATTAAATCTCAAGGTGTGGTTATGATAGCTAAAGAAGGGTTTCCATTTATTTTAGGCGCAGCGATAGCTGTAATTATATTTGCAGTATTACCAAAAGGATTGCTTATCGCAATAGCGGTTGCATTACTAGCGTTGTTTGTGTGGTTTTTTAGAGATCCTGAGCGTAATATCCCTAACGAAGATAATATTGCAGTATCTAGTGCAGATGGCAAAGTTGTTGAAGTTAGCGAAGTAGAATTTAACGGCGAAAAGTGTAAAAAAGTTGCAGTTTTTATGAATGTGTTCTCTGTACATGTCAACAGGACACCAGTTACTGGTAAAGTTAAGCATGTTGAACATATCGCTGGTAAATTTGTAAACGCAGCTAGAAAAGACGCATCTATAATAAACGAACGTAATGTTGTTACGTTTGAAACATCTGCTGGCGATGTAACTTGTGTACAAGTTGCTGGGCTAGTTGCAAGACGTACAGTGTGTAATGTTGAAGTTGGCGATATTTTAGCTACTGGCGATAGATACGGCATGATTAAATTTTCATCAAGAGTTGACCATTATTTTCCTTTAAGCTTTGAAGTGACAGTTGAGGAAGATGAGTTTGTTAAAGCTGGTGAAACTGTTATCGCTAGATATTAATTACTGATATAAGCTAGACAAGGAATTATAAATGATAAAAGCTGATAAACAGAAACGTAGATTTCCGTTTGCATTAAAAAATAACTACTTATATCCAAATATTGTAACACTACTAGGGTTGATGAGTGGTGTGTTTGCAATATTACTATCAATTAGAGATGATAACATATTTGTAAGTGCGATGTTATTAGTATTGGCTGTCATCTTTGATTTGCTAGATGGCAAAGTTGCAAGGTTATTGAACGCAACATCGGAATTTGGTGTTCAGCTTGACTCGTTATGTGACTCAATATCATTTGGCGTTGCGCCAGCTATTGTTGTTTACATGTGGCTTGATAAACCTTTTGGACGTCTTGGTATTCTTATAACATTTTTATACATTGCATGTGGTGTGTTAAGGTTAGCAAGGTTTAATGTACTTGCTGGCAAGGTAAGCAGCGATTATTTTACAGGGTTGCCAATACCGGCAGCGGCAGGGTTTATCGCTTCTACAATATTGATTGTAGAAACACATGGCATGGGTATAGATAAAGGAATGTTATCAATAGCTGTTATTACACTTGTGTTTGCGCTATCGTTACTAATGGTTAGCCCAATACCATTTTATAGTTTTAAAAATGTACCATTTTTTAGGAAGCATCCTTATAATACGTTAGTTATATTTGTGTTTATATTAATAACTGTTATAATGTTTTATGAAGTAGCTCTGTTTATTGTAGGTGTATTATATTTATCTATAGGTCTACTGGTAGGTTTAAGACGCTTATCTAAAATAGAGCAACCGCTGGCAAAGGAAACTACTGGTGAAGGTATAGAACAAGATAATCAATAACGATTATTGCTTGATTATGAGATTATACCCCGCCTTTATCTATAAGACGGGGTTTTTGTTTATATAAATTAAAGATGAAATAAAGTAATAGGAGAAAATATATGAGAAAGTTATTGTTTTTTGACACAACATTGAGGGACGGTGAACAAAGTCCCGGATTTAGCATGAAACCAGAAGAAAAGATACAGCTTGCATTACAACTAGAAAAGTTGGGTGTAAATATTATTGAAGCAGGATTTCCAATAAGTTCAAAAGGCGACTTTGATTCTGTACAAAATATTGCTAGGGTTATTAAAAACGCTACAGTTTGCGGATTATCACGTGCAAACAAGCCAGATATACAAGCAGCAGGCGATGCGTTAAAAGATGCAGTTGCACCACGTATCCATACATTTATTGCGACAAGTGATATCCACTTAAAGCATAAATTAAGAAAATCTCGTGAAGAAGTTATTGATATGGCAGTTGATGCAGTAAAATTTGCACGTAACTTATGCGATGATGTAGAGTTTAGTGCAGAAGATGCACTTAGAAGTGACCCAGAATACTTATATAAAGTTATTGAAGCGGTTATTAAAGCTGGTGCAAAAACAGTAAATTTACCTGATACAGTTGGCTATACTACACCAGATGAAATGTATAGCTTTATATCAGGTGTTATGAATAATGTACCAAATATTGATAAAGTAGTGGTAAGTTCGCACAACCATAACGATTTAGGGCTAGGTGTTGCAAACTCTATAGCGGCATTTCGTGCAGGTGCAGGGCAAATCGAGTGTACAATTAATGGTATTGGCGAGCGTGCTGGTAACGCTGCCCTTGAAGAAATCATCATGGCGTTACAAGTGCGTAAAGATTTCTATGGCGAAATCGAACATACTATCAATACGCCTGAACTATATAGAACAAGTAGATTGTTGACAACTATCACAGGTATAGAAGTCCAACCAAACAAAGCAATTATTGGTAAAAACGCATTTGCGCACGAGTCTGGCATACATCAGGATGGCGTATTGAAAGAGCGTACAACTTATGAGGTTATGATAGCAGAAAGCGTTGGCGTACCAACAAACTCGTTAGTTTTGGGTAAACACTCTGGACGTAACGCTTTCAAATCAAGGCTAGCTGAACTTGGCTACGAACTAGATAGCGAAAAACTTGATATTGCGTTTGAAGCGTTTAAAGATTTAGCTGATAAAAAGAAAGAAGTATTTGATGAAGATTTAGAATCTATCGTTTTAGGCTCTATAATAGATAAGAAAGAGTATTACAAGCTTGATTATGTTGGATTTAATAGCGGTACAAACTTGATTGCTACTTCAACTGTTCGCTTAATAGACGATAAAGGCGAACAATTATTCGATTCTGCAATAGGCGATGGCCCAGTCCACTCTGCATTTCAAGCGATTGACCGTATTGCAAGCGTTAGTGGTTTACTAAAAAGCTATAAACTAAATGCAGTAAGTAAAGGTATGGACGCACAAGGTGAAGTTACGGTACATGTCGAGTTTGATAATAGTGGCATAGTAACAATCGGACGTGGCGTATCAACAGATATACTAATAGCTTCTACAGAGGCATATATTGATGCATTAAACGGTTATATTTTAAGAAAAGAAGTCTAATAACTTGTTGTAAAATATAAACTTTTTAAGCCCTCATAGTTAAAACAATATGAGGGTTTTTTTTATTTAAAATATTTTTTCATAAACTACATTATTGATAGACAAGGTAAAAAAAAGCATAGTTATTTTTATTATAAATAAGTAATTGATTTAGATTTGTTTATAAGGTAAAGTCATAAGATATAAAATTGATGGGTAATAAAAGTATGAGTAAGAATAAAAATATAAATAATTTTCTGGAGGATATAATGGATAACGATAAGAAAAAAGCACTCGAGCTTGCATTAGGTAAGATTGAAAAAGATTTCGGTAAAGGCTCGTTAATGCGTTTAGGCGATAAAACTAGCGAAGATGTACCTGTTATACCAACTGGTGCTTTATGTCTTGATGTTGCACTTGGTATTGGTGGCATACCTAGGGGCAGAATTATTGAAGTATATGGCGCAGAATCTAGTGGTAAAACTACATTAGCACTACACATTATTGCAGAAGCACAAAAAGCAGGTGGCGTTGCAGCATTTATTGATGCAGAACACGCACTTGACCCAGTATATGCGGCATCTATTGGCGTTGATACTGATAACTTACTTATATCACAACCAGATAATGGTGAGGCAGCACTCGAAATTACAGAAACACTCGTTAGAAGTGGCGCAGTAGATATGATTGTTGTCGACTCTGTTGCAGCGCTTACACCTAGGGCAGAGATAGAAGGCGACATGGGCGACTCGCACATGGGTTTACAAGCTAGGCTAATGAGCCAAGCGTTACGTAAACTTACTGGTATTGTTAATAAATCTAAAACTAGCCTTTTATTCATCAACCAAACTCGTATGAAAATTGGTGTAATGTTTGGTAACCCAGAAACTACTACTGGTGGTAACGCATTAAAGTTTTACTCAACTATCCGTATGGAAGTTAAAAAAGGTACAACTATTAAAGAAAAAGATGAAGCAGTTGCTAACCATACATTCGTTAGGGTTGTTAAAAATAAAATGTCACCACCATTCAAAACTGCAGAGTTTGACGTTGTGTTCGGTAAAGGTATCTCTAACGAGAGCATTATTTTATCTATGGGTGTTAACGCAGGGCTTATCCAAAAGTCTGGCTCGTGGTACTCAATAGGCGATACAAAGCTTGGACAAGGCGAATCTAATGTTAGAATTTACCTAGAGAACCACCCAGAACTAACGCAAGAGCTTGAAGCTGAAATACGTAAAATCCATAACGTAGAAATTGGCGGTTCTAAAGCAGATAGTAACGATTAATCATAGGGTAGCAATATTTCTGATAATAAAGTTGCTTTATCGTATGCACTAAAAATTCTTGGTATGCGTGATTATTTTCAAGTAGAGCTTGAGCGTAAACTAATAACAAAGTTTGGCTATGGCAAATATGATGAATTAATCACGCAATTAGTCGATTGGGGCTATATCAACGATGATAGAGCTACTAAACAATTTATTATATCAAAACTAAACTCTAGCTATGGCGAATACTACATTAAACAAAAGCTACACGATAGGGGCGTTAATGTAGATGCTTCTGATATATTGCAAATAGCAGAAGCTGAAAATATTGATTTTGAAAAACATATTAAAAAACTATCAGAAAAGTATATAGATGATGACTATGACGATGCATTTAAGCAGTATGCAAAGTGTATATCTTATCTGCAAAAGCGTGGTTATGCACTATCTACAAGCATGAATATTATAAAAAAAGGAGATTTTGAGAAATGAAAGTTGTATTTCTAAAAGATGTTAAAAATGTAGCGAAAGAAAATGATATAAAAGAAGTATCGCAAGGGTATGCTCAAAACTTTCTGTTTAAAAATAATTTAGCTGTTGAGGCTACACCAGCAAACTTGAAAAGAGTAGAAAATAAACTTGCGTCTATTAAAGAAAAAGAAAATAATAGAATAGCTGATGCAAAAACACTATCAGAGCAACTAAAATCTGTTAATGTCACTATAAAACGTAAAACAGGTAACGGAAAACTATACGGCGCTGTCACTAGCCAAGATATAGTTGACGCTGTTAAATCAAAAGGCATAGAGCTAGATAAAAAAATGCTCGACATGAAAGATATTAAAGAATTAGGCACACATAGCGTCAAAGTAAATATTTATAAAGACATTAAAGGTCAACTAGAAGTGGTGGTCGCAGCAGATGAGTAATGGTGCTGGTATTGAAACTACAAAAATTCCACCACATAATAAGGAAGCTGAACAAGCCGTTCTAGCATCTACAATTATTGATGCAAATATCATTGATGAACTTATTGGGCTTGTTAAAGAAGATGACTTTTTCTATCCAAACCATAAGGTTATATTTTCTGCGCTAGAGCAACTGCATCAGACTGGAAAACCGTTAGATATGGTTACGTTAGTCACTAGGCTTAATGATGAGGGCAATTTAGAAAAAGCTGGTGGAGCAGATTATATTGTCGATCTAGTTAAGCATATTCCTAACGCTGCAAACTTTAGCGCACACGCCGCAATCTTGCGTGATAAATCTGTACTTAGGGATATGATTTCTGCTGGTGCTAAAATATCTGAATTAGCTTACGAAGTTACGAGAGAGCCTGCTGACTTAGTAGATGAAGCACAACAAATTGCATATAATCTTGGTGAGGGTAAATCAAAAGATGATGTCTCGCATATTAGAGAAGTACTACTCTCGAACAACCGCAAGCTAGAAGAACTATTTAGTAACTTAGATAAAGAAGGCATATCCGGTGTAACTTCTGGCTTCCCAGACCTAGATGACATGACGAGTGGCTTCCAAAGATCAGATTTAATTATTGTAGCTGGTAGACCGGGTATGGGTAAAACAGCATTCGGCTTAAACTTGATGTATAATGCTGCTAAGAATGGGAACTCATGTGTATTTTTCTCGCTAGAGATGTCGTCTGAACAGCTTGTTAAAAGGATAATATCTAGTGAGGCAGAAATTGAGCTGAAAAAGTTGCGTACAGGTAACTTGAATAATGATGATTGGAAAAATTTAGCTAAATTTTCGTCAGAGCTAGATAAACTAGATATATATCTTGACGATACACCAGAGATAACTGTTAATATGATACGCTCACGTTGTAGACGTTTAAAAAGTAAAGGCAAACTCGACATAGTTTTTGTCGATTACCTACAAATAATGGGCGTAAATAATAAAATAAATGTTAGAGAACAACAAATATCAGAAATTTCACGTGGCTTAAAAAGCTTGGCGAAAGAGCTTGATATACCTGTTATCGCTTTTGCACAGGTAAACCGTAATATCGAATCGAGGACAGATAACAGACGTCCAAGACTATCAGATTTGCGTGAATCTGGCGCTATTGAGCAAGATGCCGATATTATCATGTTCGTATATCGTGATGAGATGTATAACGAAAATACGTTGTTCAAAAACATTGCTGAAATTATTATTGAAAAATATAGAAACGGTGAAACGGGTACTGCGTATCTATCGTTTGATGGAGCGTATACTAAATTTGGTAGGCGAGGTGTTGATCCTACACATATCAGAAGCTTGAGAGAGAAAGAAAGTGAAAGCAAATCTCGTGGCAGAAAGAAAAAGGATGATGACTAAAATTATAGCGACTGGAGGTCATAATGACGTACGACAAAGATAAGTATAACGCATTGTTTAGGATTGTTTATGTAGTATATTCTTTTATTGGTGCAGCTATTTTTATGGCGATAGTACTTATAGACGGTGGTAAAAGTCCACAATTACTACTGAAAGGAGCAATTTTTTGCTTTACAGCTGTGATTGTTGCAAGTGTTATAACAAGGATTGTAATAATTAAGAAAATTGATAACGGTATAGAAAAAAATGAGGAGCAATAAAAGCTCCTCTTTTTATTTGGTTACTTATATTTTACCACGTTTCCACGTGACATTTCATTCAATCTTTCAATGCGCTTTTCAACTGGTGGGTGCGTTGAAAATAAATTCATCATGCTACGCCCAGTAAGCGGACTCATAATAAACATGTGCGCAGTTGCAGGCTTTTCTTCATGCGGTATATTTTGCACACCGTAAGAAATTTTTTGCAATGCAGATGCTAACGCTTCAGGCTTGCCACATAGTGCAGCGCCACGTTCATCAGCAAGGTACTCACGAGAGCGAGAAATACCCATTTGCACAAGCATAGCAGCAATCGGAGCAATAATTGCTAATGCAATAGCTAAAACAGCACTAAAAGGTGATGAGTTTTCGCCATCGTTATTACTGCCACCAAAAATCATGCCCCATTTAAAAATGTCAGCAATCATCATGATAGCACCAGCAAATGTGGCAGCAATCGTACTAATTAAAATATCTTTACCATAAATATGCGCAAGTTCGTGTGCGAGTACGCCCTCAAGTTCATCGTCGTTAAGCATTTGCATAAGCGTGTTTGTAACAGCGACAGCAGCGTGGTTAGCGTTACGACCAGTAGCAAAAGCGTTTGGCATACCAGACGGTATAATATATACCTTTGGCATAGGCATTTTGCCACGTGTTGCAAGGTTACGCACCATGCCATATAGTTTAGGTTGCTCAGCTTCTGAAACTTGCTTTGCTTTATACATAGATAATACAATCTTGTCGCTAAACCAGTATGATGAGAAGTTCATAACAATAGCAAATGCAAATGCTATATACATACCAGTGCTACCGCCTATTGCGTAGCCGATACCAAGAAATAATAACGTCAATGCTGTTAATAGAAATGTTGTTTTTAATGTGTTTAAGTTCACAGTAATTTTCCTCACAATTTAGTAATTAATGTATGACATGGTTGTCACGGATAAGTTCAATTTAACCTAACTTAGTTCCGATAGATATTGTTGCACCTTTCACAAAGTCGGTTGCAAGCATACGTTTTTTGCCTTCAAGTTGCAAGTCTAACACTTCAAGCAACCCCGCAGATGTAGTAACTAAGAAAGAATTTTTTTGTATATCTTTAACGATGCCAACTTCGCTGTAGTTTTCGCTACCAACGACATTTGCTTCAAATATTTTTAATAATTTTCCATTCACGCTAGTGTGCATAACAGGCCATGGCTGAAAACCACGAACACGACGCTCAATATCAACAGCGTTCATGTTCCAATCAATTAAACCATCATGCTTTTTAATGATAGGTGCAGGTGTTGCAAGGCTATCATCTTGCTTTTGTGGTGTAATGTTGTTGAAAGTGTCAAGCGTCTCGATTAATAAATCTGCACCACTAATAGAAAGTTCACTAGCTAAGTCTACAGATGTTTTTTTCTCGATAGGTGTATCTTGCACAAGTAGTATGTCGCCAGTATCCATGCCAGCGTCCATAAACATGGTTGCAACGCCAGTTTTATCTTCACCATTTATTATAGCCCAGTTTACAGGCGCAGCGCCACGATATTTTGGTAATAGTGAAAAATGCACGTTAACAGGTGCAAACTTTGGCACATCAAGCACGTTTTGAGGTAAAATTTTACCATACGCAACAACAGCATAAAAGTCAGGAGCAATTTCGCTTACTTTTTGCAAAAATTCATCATTGCCACGTACTTTTTCTGGTTGATAAACTTCAAGCCCAACGCTAGTAGCATATTCTTTGACAGGTGGCGCTTGCATGACGTTGCCACGCCCTTTAGGTTTGTCTGGTTGGGTAATGACGAGCGCTACTTCATATTTACTATTTTCATGCAATGCTCGTAGCGAAGGCACGGCAATTTCTGGTGTTCCCATAAATATTATTTTCATTCAAATATTATACGCAATTATTGCAAAATCAGCAAGTGGAAAATTTATTCATTAATAGATAAGGATTATTTCGTTCATAAGTATGTAAAGTCAGCTTGCGTGTTTTATAATGAAAATAATTTAGACGAAACACAATAAAAATAGCAACAATATAAAACAAATAAAAAGTTGGTTTGTTTTATTAATAATAAAATTAAAACATCGTTATATGTATTAATAGTTTTAAATAATTATTATATATACATTATAATTGTTGTTGGCTATTTTTATTTTAATTACCAATAATTTATAATAAGATTAAATTAGTATGATGAATAGTATAACTGTTTGATAATAAGGCATGTTAAAATATTATATAAAAAAAAAATATAAAAAAAAATAAAAAAAATTAACATAATGCTCTTGACAAATATAATAATAATCAATAGTATTTTATTTAGGAGTA
>CAYJIW010000014.1:0-30136 GCA_964370335.1 uncultured Deferribacteraceae bacterium | reverse complement strand
CGTATCTATACTAGAGCTTGGCGTTGGCGTATTTGAAGTTTTATCTACTAATGGCGATTCTTTCGTTGGTGGTTATGACTTCGATGCTAAAATAGTTGCATGGTTAGTTGATGAATTTAAAGCTGAAAACGGTATCGACTTATCAGCAGATAAAATGGCGTTACAGCGTTTAAAAGAAGCTGCTGAAAAAGCTAAACATGAGCTATCTGGAACAACTGAAACTGAAATAAACTTACCATTTATCACTGCTGACCAAACTGGACCTAAGCACTTAGTTAAAAAGCTTAGCCGTGCAAAGTTTGAAGCATTAGTTGGCGACTTGGTTGAGCGTACACTCGAGCCATGTAAAAAAGCATTGCAAGATGCTGGTGTAACTGTTAGCGACATTAACGAAGTGATCCTCGTTGGTGGTATGACACGTATGCCAATGGTACAACAAAAAGTTAAAGAATTTTTTAATAAAGAGCCTCACAAAGGTATCAACCCTGATGAAGTTGTTGCTATTGGTGCAGCTATCCAAGGTGGTGTATTACGTGGCGATGTTAAAGATATTTTATTAATTGATGTAACACCATTATCATTAGGTATTGAAACGCAAAACGGTGTAATGAGTAAAATCATTATGAAAAATACTACAATTCCAGCACGCAAAAGCCAAGTTTACACTACTGCAACTGATAATCAACCATCAGTTACTATCCAAGTGTTACAAGGCGAACGTGAAATGTCTGCTGATAACAAACTTATTGGACAGTTTGATTTAACTGGTATTGCACCTGCACCACGTGGTATGCCACAAATCGAAGTTACATTCGATATTGATGCAAACGGTATATTACACGTATCTGCAAAAGATAATGGAACAGGTAAAGAACAATCTATCGTTATTAAAGATTCTTCTGGTTTATCAGATGAAGAAATTGAAAAAATGGTTAAAGATGCTGAACTACACGCTGAAGATGATAAGAAAAAACGTGAAGCAGCAGATGTTAAAAACCAAGCAGATACATTAGTGTACTCTACAGAGAAAGCACTTAGCGAGCATGGCGATAAAGTTGATGAGGCTACAAAAGAGGCAATCTCAAAAGAGCTAGAAAACTTGAAAAACTTACAAAATAGCGATGATGTAGAAGCTATCAAGAAAGGTATCGAGCAATTATCACAAGTTGCACAAAAACTAGGCGAAGCTGCATATGCTGCACAACAAGCTGGTGATGCTGGCACAGCTGATGAATCTGGACCTAGTGAAGCTAGTCAAGATGAAAATGTTGTTGATGCAGACTTTGAAGAAGTTAAAGACGACAAGAAGTAAACAAGCATAACAAATAATTCGTTATACAGGGGAACGTGTTACGGCGTTCCCCGATTTTTTTTGTTGCTTATATTTTATTACCGTATTATTTTCTAATTTGAGTTATAAAGATGAGAGGAAATTTTGGCTAGGGATTATTATGAAATACTCGGTGTAGCAAAAACTGCTACCGATGCAGAAATTAAAAAAGCGTATCGCAAACTAGCGTTACAATACCACCCAGATAAAAACGAGGGTAAAGCAGATGTTGCTGAAAAATTTCGTGAAGCAACTGAAGCATACGAAGTACTTAGCGATGCAAACAAGCGTGACCAATACGATAGATATGGCAGAGTTTTAGATGATAACAACTCACAGTTTACTGGCGGATTTGGCAACAGTGTGTTCGATGATTTAATAGGCGATGTCTTTGGTGATTTTTTTGGTGGCGGTGCTAGTAGCCGTGGCGGCAGACGTAGTTCTAAACGCCCACGCAAAGGCTCAAATATTGAAATGCAACGTGAGCTAACTTTTGAAGAATCAGTTTTTGGTACAGAAATAGAACTTACAATAAATAAAACTAACAACTGTAGCCGTTGCGACGGCAGCGGTGCAGAGCCGGGTGGCATGATACCTTGTCCGCAATGTAATGGTACAGGTTATCTTACGCAAAGACAGGGGTTTTTTGCTGTGCAAACAGCTTGTGGCAACTGTCACGGTGCTGGGCAAATTATTAAAGAAAAATGTAAAGATTGTGGCGGTACTGGAACTGATAAACAACTAAAAAACATTAAGGTTAAAATTCCGGCTGGTATAAATGATGGCATGGCGATAAGAGTTACTGGTGAGGGTAATGGCGGTACTAATGATGGCCCTAATGGCGATTTATTATTACATATAACAGTTGCACCACACAAATTTTATAAACGTGTTAAAGATGACTTGCGACTCGAACTTCCGATAACTGTTTTTGATGCAATGCTTGGAACAACTGTCGAGATTACACTACTTGATGGTACAAAAGAAAAAATCAAAATTAAAGCAGGTACGCAAGTTAACGAAAGCGTTACTATAAAAGGCAAAGGTGTTCCATCGCTACAAAGTTATCAAGTAGGTAACTTATACGTCGATTTAAAGATTATTATCCCAACTAAACTTACGAAAGAGCAAAAAGCTACACTTGAAGAGTTTAGAGATGAAGATATAAAAGATATATATGGCGGTAAACACAAAGGTTTTTTTGATAAAATGAAAGAGTTTTTTAGCTAAAATTTATGAAAAGCACACTAGATATAATTAAATCAAGGCGTACATGTAGGCGTTTTAAACAAGAACAAATTACTGATTATGAGTTGAACGCTGTATTAGAGGCTGGTACTTATGCGCCTAGTGGTATGGGCGCACAATCGCCAATATTGGTAGCAATACAAGATGTTGAAATAATAAAAAAGCTTGCAGAAGTCAATGTGCAAACATGGAAAAATGCAAAGGGTAGGACAGACCCATTTTATAATGCGCCAACAGTTGTTGTTGTATTAGCAGACCCAAATGTTTGCCATACATATAAGCTAGATGCAATGGCATGTGTAGTGAATATGCTAATTGCGGCGGAGTCTTTAGGGCTAGGCTCAGGTATTGTTTCTAGGGCAGAAGAAGAATTTACACATGAAGTAGGGCAAAATGTATTAAAATCATTAGGTATCCCTACTCATTTTGTCGGTGTTGAGCATGTACTTCTAGGCTATAGAGAGGGTGCAACACCTACGCCACCAGCTAGAAAAGAAAATTATATTTATAAAATTACTTAGTTTTTAATTTATCAATAGATAAGTGGTTGTAGTATGTTTCGTTATTATGTGATGAGGCTACTACTTCGCCACTTTTTATCAATTTATCTATAATATCTAAAATATCTTTATTAGATGCACCAGAAACGCTTTCAATATCAACTAACGTACATGGACGCATTTTAAGCAAGTTTAATACTAAAGTATCAATATCGCCTATTTCAACATTATTATAAACGTTTTTAAACGCACCAGATACTTCAGCATTTAATCCAGATTTTCTAAATTTATTAACAATTTCTAATAGTTCATCATCACTAAGCGATATAGCCGAGCTATAAGCTGGCGGGCGGAAAACTGTGCCGATTTGCATTTTGGTAGCCTTTATATTTTTACTTACTTCTATTAGCTTATCAATATTATTATTGCTATCATTTACACCTTTGCATATAAGTATTTCAAGGTATAATATGCCCTTGTATTCTTGCGAAAATTTTTCAAGTGATTTAATAATTTTATCAACATTAACAGATTTATGCGGTTTATTAATTGCATCATATTCATCAATAGATACAGCATCAAGGCTAGGCACAACTATATCAAATTGCAAAAGAGTGTTATATACTTCTTCATCATCAAATAGTGTTGCATTTGTTAGTATAGCTACTTTTTTATCAGTTAAACTTTTTATACCTTTAAGTATCTCTTGCAATTCAGAGTTAAGTGTTGGTTCGCCTGCACCTGTGATAGTTATTACATCTATATTTTTTTCTAAACTAGGTAAATTGCTCCTTAGTTCCTGTAATATATCGCTTGATTTATAGTAAGCAGCACGTTTCATCGTTAGTGCATTTGTTTTACCTACTTCGCAATAGATGCAATCCATAGAGCAAATTTTAGATGGTATGATATTAATGCCTAGTGAACGCCCAAGACGGCGTGATGGCACAGGTCCAAAAATATATTTGTTGTCTGTCATAATTGCTCCGTTTACTATTTTACTAATTAATATTTAATTTATCAAAAAATATGTCAAGTTTTTTTACAAAATGACGATTGTATGGTATGGAAAATAATCAAGAAAAAATGAATAAAATATTATCAAATTTTTTAAAGAGCGAGTCAAACGTTACTGATGATCGCATACTGTCGATACGCCGTTTTTTATCTGTTTTACAAGAAGCTACGGATAGATACGTTGAAACTAGCCACCATAGCGAACTAGAACGAAAAGAGCTGGCTAGGTTGCTAGAAAATATGTCAGAAATATACAGACAAGAAGTATCGCAACTATTAGTAAAACGTGGTAAGTTGGCAGAGTTTATATCGGTGCTACAGCCACAACCGAATAATAAAGAACAAAAGGTTGTGAACACCAGTATTGATAATATATATTTAAACTAAATGCTACTGGCTAGCGTGCCAATCTTTAATTAGTTGTGCGTGCTGTTTAATATCTTCATATTTTTCATTAAAGTCTATTTCTTCTTTCGTCTTGCCAGCTGTTTCAACAACAAGGCAAGCATCAGCAAGTTGTTTAAATCCAAGATTAGATGCAGAACCTTTTAAACGATGTGCTGCAGAGTATATTGCGTCCATATCTTTATCGTTTATAGCTGTACCAATAGCTGTTACATCGCCCTCAAAAGAATTAACTAACATGCCAATTAACATCATCATTGTAGCGTTATCAATACCAACAACTTTTGCAGCTTCATCTAAATTATATTCTAATGTGAACATAATACCCCTCTTGTTAAGATAGTTTATATCTTAAATATATAACTTATATTAAAATTTTGCAATAGCGTTTATGATATATATTTGTTTTATTGCTTATTTATAAAAAAAAGGTTATTATTATCCGATATTAATAAATGTAAGGTTACAACATGAAAAACTTTAGTAAAATAATTTTGACTGCAAGAAAGCTTAACAATATTGGTAGATGGGCAAACGAATTTTTATATCAACGTCCATCCGTTGCAGAACATTCTTTTAGCGTTACGCAAATAGCGCAGATGCTTGGCGTTATTGAAGAACAAAACGGAACAAAGATAGATTGGAAATGTCTATATAGAAAAGCAATTAATCATGATATACCAGAAGCATTAGTTGGCGATGTTATTAGCACTACAAAAAATGTTAGCCCAGATATTAAAAAAGCTCTTGATAATGTCGAACAAACACTTGTAAAAAGTGAACTTTTAGATTACCTTGATGAACCGTATAAAACTATCTATCGTGACATTATTTTTGATGGCAAAGATGATAGTATAGAAGGTAGGATACTTTCAGCAGCAGATAATATTGATGCACTAATTGAGTGCTTACGTGAAATAAAGCTGTCGAACACCGACCCTTTCCTTGACAAGTTTAAACATATACGTAAAAAAATCGAGAGTATAGGGCTATATTCTAGTGATTATTTTGTTTCAGATATTCTTCCTAATATGATGGAAGGATGTGAAAAACTTACAGGTGAAAAGTAATGAAAAAATTAACGATAATTAGCGTTTTAGCGCTTAGTGTTCTACTTGCAGGGTGTACAAAAAAAGATAACTCTAAATACCAAGCAGTTGCAGATAGTATAGAAACTATTGGCATATCAGAATATGAGCAAATACTTAACAATAATTCTGGTAATATATTAGTAGTAAACTTTTTTGCGACATGGTGTCCACCGTGCAGACTAGAGATGCCAGATATTGTGAACGCATACAACAAAAATAAAGATAATGGGCTAGCTATCATCGCAGTATCAACAGATAACAATATGATTGATATAGCAAAATTTATGGATGAATTTGATATTGAGTTTCCGGTATATCTTGCAGATGAGGCATTACAACGCAAGCATAGTATTCAGAAAATACCTACAACTTTAATATACGAGCCGAACGGAGATTTATTTCATACAGCTAACGGCATGATAGATGAAGCATTTATTAATAGATTAATGAGTTTAAAGGTGAAATAAATTTATGGAAAAAGTATATATATGTGGGCATAAAAACCCAGATACAGACTCGATTGCGGCAGCAACTACATACGCTTATTTGAAAAATAAAGTCGATGGAATGTTTGACTACACACCTGTTAGAACGGGTAGTGCTAGCGAACAAACAAAGTTTATATTTCAAAGAGCAGGCGCAACACTACCAGATTTTCTAAAAGATATTTATCCAAAAGTTAGCGAAAATATGTCGTCAAATGTTATTTCTGTATTTGAGCATGACCCAATATCGAAAATCTTAAAACATATACGTGAAAATAGTATCCGTTTTACTCCTGTAGTCGATAGCGATAACAATTATAAAGGTATGGCTGGCGTTCATGAGCTATCTGAACTGTTTATTCGTGATGATAGGGGAACTAAGCCCACATTTCATTTGCGTTCTGATACATTACAACGCTCACTAAAGGCTAGTGTTATAAACAAAGGTGAAGTAAAAGAGTTTGAAGCATCAATCGTCGTTGCAAATATGGCTTACGAGTCGTTCCAAAAGCATATATCAGAAGTATCTGATGTTGATAAAACAATATTAGTTATAGGTAATAGGCAAAATATTATTGATGATGTTTTAAAGATGAATTTTCCTGTTATCGTTATTGTTGGCTTAGCTGACGATGAAATAAAGTCGTTTGATAAACGTGACTTTAAAGGCTGGATATATGCATCACCATTTGATACAGCACAAACTATTAGATGTATCGAAATGGCAACGCCAGTTAATAGACTCATGACTACAGCAGAAGCAGTCGAAAAGCACGATTATCTCGACTCAATATCAGATCGTATCAGCCAATCATCAACAAAGTCGTTACCAGTTGTAGAAGATGGCAAACTTATTGGTATTATTACAGGTACTGATATTTTGAAAAAGAAGCGTTCTAAGTTGATATTAGTTGACCATAATGAGCTTACGCAAGCCATAGATGGTGCAGAAACAGCTGAAATTGTCGAAATTATCGACCACCATAGGCTAGGTACAATAAAAACTAATAATCCTATATATTTTTATGCAAAACCTGTTGGTAGTACGTGTACACTTGTTTATCAGTTGTATAAGCTACATGGTGTTGAGCTACCACGTGATATGGGTATATTGTTGCTCGGTGGTATGCTTAGTGATACTGTTATACTGAAATCGCCAACTACTACATACGAAGATATACAAGCAATAAAAGAGTTATCAGAAACGCTTAATATTGATTTTCAAGAATTTGGCGTAGAAATTTTTTCTGCTACTGATAGTTTGACGGCACGTACAGTGTCAGATATTATTGGTACTGATTTTAAAATATTTGATGAAAATGGCGTGAAGTTTGGTATAAGCCAAGTAGAAACTGTTACACTAAAAGAACTTGATACAATCAAAGATAGCTTAATAGCCGAACTAAAAAACTTGTCAAATATGAACAACTTACAGTGGAACATGATTATGGTGACTGATATAATCAAAGAAGAAAGTATTTTGATAACAACAAGTTTTGTTCCAGCAGAAAAGTTGTTAAAGTACCGCCCAATAGATGAGACGTCATTTTTCTTGCCGGGCGTATTATCACGTAAAAAGCAGCTACTACCAGAGATATTAAGAACGCTAGAAGAATTAGCATCAAACTAAATTAAAAGGCACTATAGTTTATATAGTGCCTTTATTATTATACTATTTTGCTTTTAGTTGCTTATAGTCGTAGTATCTTATATATACTATCATTATTATTAGCGGTATCAAACTAAAAGTGTTTAGTAGCGCCAACAATGTGCCACTAATCGCAGACCATTGATACAACTTACTATTTTTCATAAAGCTTGTTGCGACAACAACTGCCCATATAGCAAGTCCAACATAAAATATTGCGGCAAATCCTGTGAAATGCGTAATTATTAACGAGCCGCCTAGCACTAAGTTACCTACAACAAATATTAATAACTGTTTAATATTAATAGGGCTACTACCGTATGTTTTCATGATTTTGTCATGTGACCTGATTGCCAGTAAAATTACTAATGCTGCTAATAGTACCAAAATTATAGCTATGTACATCTTAATCTCAGGTGTAAAGTTTGGGCATGTGAGTAAAAAGTCCCTTTTTCTATGCACGCATCCAGACATAACTAAAGTAGATATTCCTGCTACAGCAAGCATTGTGAGTTTTTTCATTTGTTCCTCCACATAAGTAAAACATTTTAGACTTATATGACAACTTATTTCAGTATAAGTTCAATAAAAAACGTGATGTAAATTAATTGATATTAAGATAGCGTTGTAGGGTCTATAATAATGTATTCCATAACGTAATCGTCCATGATGTATCCGTTGCCGATATTTGCTTCAACAGCGGCAATTTTATTCATGCCCCACGATGAGTAAGCATTTAATGCTATATCATTTTTTTTATTTACTGTAAGCCTGATACTGTTTAAGTTATTCTTTTTCGCAAAGTTTACTATTTCGCAAAAAGATTTATACCCATAGCGTTTACCACGTTCGGTGTTGCGTATATAAATCTTTGATAAAAACAAGTGTTTATCGTTATTATCACCTCTTTCGCATACGCCGTAATATCCAATATCAATATCGTCAACGCTAATAATAAAGTATGTGTAGCCTTCGTTCGCAATTTGAGACTTTACGATGTGAGCTGATTGAAAGTTATCAACCATATACTGAATTTGTTCACGTGATACGATATTTATATAGTGTTCATGCCAGATTTCGTTAGCAAGTTTTGCAACAATATGTAAATCATTATTAGATGATACCATTCTAAAATTTAACATAAATAATCCTTATAAAAAAAGGTAGCCATAAAAGGCTACCTTTATAAAATAATTTTTTATTAATTAGATACTTACACGAGCAATTTCTTCTGGAGTAGTTGTTCCAGCAAGAACTTTCCTTAAACCGCTATCTGCAAGTGTTTCCATACCTTGTTCAACAACGTGTTCTTTAATCTCGAATTGAGTAGAACCTTTAACAATCATGTTACCGATTGTAGGTGTAATTTCTAGTATCTCACTAATAGCGATACGTCCAATATAACCAGAACCATTACATTGTGGGCAACCAGCACCTAGTTTGTAAGAAATACCTTTTGCTTCAGTGATGCCAAGACGATCTAGTGAGTATGCTTCAAAGCCAAGCTCAAGTAGTCTATCTCTAGTCATTGTAGTGTCAGTTGCACAGCTTTGGCAAACTTTACGCACAAGACGTTGTGCAATAACAACTGATAACGCAGATGCAATGTAGTATGGTGCAATACCTAAGTCAATTAAACGAAGTACCGCAGTAACTGCATCGTTTGTATGCATTGTAGATAACACAAGGTGACCAGTAATAGCAGCAGACATCGCCATTTCAGCAGTTTCAGAGTCACGCATCTCACCAATAAGGATAACATCTGGATCTTGACGTAAGAAAGCCCTCATTGCAGAAGCAAATGTATAACCTGCTTTCTCGTTAACTTGTGTTTGTTTAATAAATGGGAACTTATACTCTATCGGGTTTTCTGCAGTGATAACACGCTTTTGTAGCGAGTTAATAATACGTAATGCAGAATATAATGTTGTTGTTTTACCACTACCAGTAGGACCAGTGATGATAGCAATACCTTGTGAACGCTCAAGTTGGAAATGAATTTTTTTCAATTCAACATCTGTGTAGCCAAGGCTAGGCAAGTTAAACATAGATAAGTTTTTACCTAAAATCCTGATAACGACGTTTTCGCCAGTAGCTGTAGGGATAGTAGATACACGCATGTCATAACTTTCGTCAAATAGTTCATATGTTAACGCACCATCTTGTGGAAGACGTTGTTCAGCAATGTTTAAGTCAGATAAAATTTTGATACGTGAAATAACGCCGGCTTGTAGCTCTTTGTTAACTGTGTAAGAGTGACGTAAAATACCATCTATACGGAAAAATACGTGCATAGTAGTAAGCTCTGGCGATATGTGAATATCTGTTGCCCTGTTAATGATAGCCATATTGAATATGTTATCAAGAAGAACAGGAATAGTGTTGCCTTCGCTACTAGTGGCAGTAGAAGCAACATTTTTGATATCGTCATCTATTGAAGTTTCAAGCAATAAGTAGCTAAACTCAATTGTTTTTTGAATAATATCCTTAGATGCAACATGAATTTCAACAGGTAGCTTAGATCTTGATTTAACTAAGTCGATTGCGTTAATGTTGTAAGGATCGGCCATAGCAACACATAAACTATTTTCTGTGATAGCAAATGGTAGAATGTCAAGCTGCTTTGCAGCACTTTTTGAAACTAGCTTTAACGCTTCGTTTGATGGTGTTACATCAACTAAATCAACAAAAGGTTTGCCAGATTGTCTAGATATCGCAATCGCAACTTCTTTAGGTGATACAAACGCAAGCTCAAGCAATACTTCACCAAGTAATGCCTTAGTTAATTTTTGGACTTCAAGCGCTATATTAATTTGTTCGTCTGTAATATAGCCAAATTCTTTTAACAGTTTACCTATAGGTACTTTCATATGCACATTCCCCTATCTCAATATAATTTAGTGAATAGACTAACACCTTATAATAGATGATATTTTTATCAATGTAAAGAACTATTTGTAAATATCCATCTTATTATACGATTTTTAATAACAAATATATTACTCAATTACAAAAATAAAACCCAGCTAAATCGCTGGGTTGATGCGTAAATTTTAATTAATGTTTTTAGTATAATAGGTATGAGAAGTTTGAAACCCACTGATCAGTAAAACCGCAGTCGTTAAAAACGCTGTCAGGAAGGCTTGTACCCATCAAATTTTGCGCAGTGGCATCACCTGTGTCAAAATCACGGTTATCAAGTCTAACTTCAATTTGGCATGCAAAGTTAAATGTAATAGTGAGGTTATACGTAGTAAATTCAGAGGTAGCATTTTCAGGGTGTGTTTGTTGCACTATTGCGCAAATACCCTCTGATGAGTTCAAATCTGCTGTAAAATTTCTGTTGCCACCAGTAGCTGCTTCTATATCACAACCCACAACATGAAGAAATCTGTTATTTTCAAGTGATAATACAAAATCATCGTCAGTAACCAAGCTTTCATGAATTAAATCTGCAACAATTTGTTGGTTGGTGAATGTTCCATCGGCTCTTTGTCCTGGAAACTCGTTATATTTTGAGTAGTATGCAGCAACACCTGTTCCGATACGTTGCAACTTTCTAATATCTGAACGTATTTCTGCAGCACCAATGAGTGATGCGCCTTTTATTCCCAATGCAATAATGATGCCTATAACTAATAATGCAATAGCAAGTTCTATTACCGTAAATCCTTTTTTCATGTTTTTCCTCGCAATTTATCTTGATGATACTTAAGGTAAATTTTTGTTATTTTTCACTTGTGCTATATTCTACAAAATATATATATAATTGTCAAGTAATACATTGCCAATATAATATTTAAGAGTGCTTTAATATAATACGTAACTGAAATGTGTTATGTTATCAATAGATATACTGTCGCAGTTGTGAAAATCAGGATTGTCACCGCTAACGTGGATGCCTGTAGCAAAACCATTCATTAAGTCAGAGTTATCAAGCATACTTTCAACGTAACAAGCAAACCTTCCTGCTCCTCTAGCTACTGGGTTAGTAACTCCTAAAGTGGCAGGATTATCGTATGAGACATATGCACAAATGTTAGCAGAATCATCGAAGTTTTGGTTTAATTCTCTTGGCCAACCAGCAGCATCAATATCACAACCTGCAACGTTAATATATCTACCAATGAGGTCAATAAAAAAATCGTCACTACTTAAAAAGCCGTTATCGACTAAGTCGTTATAAAACTTCATATTTGACCAATTTGCGCCGCCAGTAGCAGGCCCACTAGAAAGAATTTGTCCCGGATATTCATTAAATTTAACGTAATAACCCATTATAGCTGTTGACATTCTCGTAAGTTTACTAATGTCTGCACGTACTTCGGCAGAGTTTACTATTGTTCTGCTTTTTAGTGCCATAGTTAATATCACGCCTATGATAACAACAACAATGGCTAGTTCAACTAATGTAAAACCTTTTCTCATACCTAACTCCTAGGATAGATATTATTACAAAGTAAATTGTAATGCAAGTATTTTAAGTTGATATTTAAGGATTTTATTAAGAGTCAGTTGAATTATTGATGAAAAATAAGTATAGAGTAAATACAAAATGTTAAAATGATTAATATGATTACAAAAAAACCTAGCAAAAAATGCTAGGTTTTATATGTTTTAAGTTTGTAATCTAAATCTTATTAGATTAGAATAACACGTATGTAAAGTCAGCAATACCAGCATTGCCAAGATCGTTACAATCAGTGTCTTCAGCAACAGCACCAGTACCTCTAGCAATACCGTTACCTAAATTTGCGTTATCTAACATAAGCTCAACATAACAGCCATAAGCGCCTGTATCTATCATATCATCATCTGCAGCTGCAGTTGTAGCTGATTCAGGTGCAGTATCAGATACAAAAGCACATAAGTTAGGCGCACCGTTAAATGCTGCAGTTAAGCTTCTTGCACCGTCAGTAGTAGGTGTAGTACAGCCAGCAACATTGATGAAAGCATTTTGTAACTCAATAGAGAAGTCAGCATCAGAAACTAAACCTTCGCTAGTTAAGTCTTCTAAAAGCGAAGCTGTAGTGTTGTCGCTAACGCCTGGAAGTCTGTTGTACTTAGAATAGTAGCTAGCTACTGCAGCAGAAACCTTGTTTAATTTGTTCATGTCAGAACGGATTTCCGCAGAATCCAAAATCGCACGGCCTTTCATAGCCATTGCTAAAATTAAGCCGATAACAACTAATGCTATCGCCAATTCAATAAGTGTGAAACCTTTTTTCATATTCATTCCTCCTGAATACTTTTTTTATTAATTACGCCAGCAAATCTAGCGAAAATTGTCGGTGTACCTTTTTTATGTGTAATATTTAAGTTAATCATAAAAACATTTGCCAAGATTAGAATGAATATTAACGCACACAAAAGTAAAAAAAACTTAAATTGCAAGTATAACCTTAGCTAACACAATAAGATGTAATCACCAACATAGAATATTATCACTATGCCAACACAACGTAACATATATCCTTTTTGCCATCATGTCAAGTAGTATTGTAATAAAAAAATAAGATTACATATTACTAACCAGTTAAAATGCTATTGAATCGTGCTTGTGTCACCTTTTTAAATGCATATATTTTTGCCTATACTTAACGATATTGTTGACTAACAACAATAAAAATAGTTCAATAGTTAATTCGCTACATTAATAGTGTTGATTTTTTAGTAAACGATATTATATTAGGATAAACGATGATAAGCAAATATAAAAAACAGGTAAATTTCATTTTTTACTTGACTAATTGTGATAAATAGATGTATATCTAGTGAGTATAACAACACTAAACTCTTTATAATGTTTTATTTATTTTTTTTTTTATGCTAGCTGTTTTTATATTTCCATACTAATTATTTATTATTTATAGTTTATTATTTGTAATTAGGTCAAAAAAAGTTATGTTTTCTTTTTTTGCTAAAATAAATGATGTTGACTTTGTATAGTGTCATGTGTATAATCACACATTGACTCATTGTTTGCTGTTCATAATTAATTTATTGATGTGGCAAAAATACATTGTTCGGAGAGGTGGTTTTGTTATCTATATACGTATCCCAAAATGGCGAAGAACAACAGTGCCAAGTATTAAGATATACGCTTAAGGGTGGCATTGTTAATTGCTCTAAGGTTGAGACAACTACAGTTAAACGTGCCAAGTCACTTATAGGTGGCAATCTTGCGCGTGTTTCAGTTCAAACTGATAAACTCGCTATCGAAAAGGTAGAAATACCAGCAGTTAAAAATGATCGTGCGAGAGCACCGATTATTAAAAGAAAACTTGCAGGCGTACCTGATATTGCAGATTCATTGTTTGTTTCTTCTAAAGATGCAGAGCAATCTTCTGTAAAAAAAGGTATCTACGGTGCCTACATTGTTCCAAGAGACTCATTCCAAAGAGTATTACAGCTAAACTCTAAATCTGTAGAGAATGTTGATATGTACACTATTGACGTGCTAGGATTGTTTGCAATATCTAGAACAGTTGACTCTAGTGACTACGTATTCAATGCTTATGCAGACGATGCTAGGCTTTACATGGTTCTTAGCACAGGTAATGTAATCACTTATGCGAGGATGGTTGATATTCCTGAAGATGTTAAGTTTGATGAAGATATTGAAAATTTCTTCTATGAAAACCTTAACTTAACATACCTTCACTTAGTTTCGACATACAACGATAAAAAAATCGAAACTATCCTTACAGGTAGACTCCAATATTTTAGTTCACTACACGAAAGACTTTCAAGTTTCTTGTCTGCTCATGTCATTGAACTTGATGTTGACTCTATTGCACGTAATATTTCTAGAGAGTCTTTCCATAAGTATATGATACCGATTGGGGTTGCATTGCTAGAAGCTACTTTTGACTACTCATCACCAATACAACAAGGCGATAGAGTTATGCGTAAAGTATTTACTGTTGCTAACTTAGTGTTATTTCTTGCTATGTGTGCAACGGGTTACTATGCTGCAGTTAACTATGAGGCTTCTGTTAGGGCAGATGCTACACTTGAAGAAAAATCTGTTAAAAGCTTCGATGGTAAGATACAAGTTATCAAAGAAGTTGGTGACCCAAAAGTATTTGCTCACTATACTAATAGTGTTAACCTTGTTGGTGAAAAATATGGAACGGCAGTTCAACTAGTACCTATAGTTCAAGATATGCTTGCATTAGTTAAGCTTGGTACAGTTAAATTTGAAGGTATTGGCTCAGAATCAAAAGTTACTATTAAAGGCGATGTACAACAAAAAGACTTTAATAGCCTTAATGAATTTGAACTTGCAATACAAGAATTGGTCAAAAACGCTGGTGAATATGATGTTACAGTTTCAGATACATCACTACACACGTTTAAAGATATTAAAAACTCTGTAAATATAGTAATTACATTGAAAAAGTGACGGTAATATGAGACAAATTAGACTATTTAAATCACCAATATTAGCTGTAATACTAGTAGTAGCAGCTGCTGCATTTGCCTTTATTGGCTTTAGCTACAACAACTACACTAGTTCAGTAAACAAGAAAATTTCTGAGGTTGATAGAATTGAAGCTCAATACAACTCTGAACTGATGCTGTCACAACTTGATAAACTTAATCAGAGAGTCGTTGAACTAGAATTTAAAGAACAATCTCAAGAAGAAGTGCTTAAAGAAACGATTGTGTTGCTTGATGACTTACTTAAAAGATATGGCGCTACTGCTACAGAAGATAGACCTGTACACAAGGGCAATATATTATCTATACCTGTAACAATTAAGCGTGAGTTTCCAAATGCTGTTGACTTTATCGGCTTTCTCAGAAGGTTGATAGAAAATAAGCACCCACACATTAGTGTAGTGTCAGTTGACTTGAGACAAAATACTGATTCTGGTTACCACAACGCTGAAATTAAAGTAATCGTTCAAGATTCATACGTGGAAGGTAGGTAATATGGAAATATCAAATAAGTACAAAATTGCGTTAGCACTTGTTATAATTATACCAATAGCAGTATTTTTTGGCAAAAACTATCTAGTAGATATGAGTGTTGACAGATTGAACGGTATGGCTGATCACTCTAAATATACTTCTGTTGTTGATATCACTAAGTCAAATAGTAATGTGTTTGATACATTGAAAAACACAGATTATGATGTTGCAGAAGTTGGTATATTTGATAACGTTAGTACTGCAGTATTATCACAATACTTCAGAAGAGTTATTAAACCAAGACCGGCTAGTTCTACTGTTGCATCTGGTCCAGTAGTTCCAGTTGTTGAAGATGAAGTATCATTTATTTATGTTAGTGATTATAGCAAATTCGCAATAATAAATGGAGATTTATATGAACAGGGTGATGAAATTACTCCTGGCAAAAAAATATTACAGATAGCACAAAATGGTGTGCAAATAAGATCTGAAGGAAAGGTTAAATGGCTACAGTTAAACTAAGACTACTGCTTGTAACTTTGTGTGCTGCTATTGCTCTATCGGGCTGTACAGTTTCAAAGTATTCAGCAAAAAACCAAATGCATATCAATGCAAACGCAGGTGCAACAGTTGATGACAGACTATCAATGGCACCACAAATAGCAAAGCTTAACAATCAAACGTACAAGCATTTCTCTGTATTTGATGGTAAGTATGTTACAATTACATCTCCAGATGTACCTGTTAGTGTTGTTTTATACACTATTAGTAGAGATTTAGGACTTAACTTAATCGTTGAGCCGGGTGTTAGTATTGAAGGTAACCTTGTTACAGTTAACTTTAAAGATACGCCAGTTGACGAAGCTCTTGCTGTTGTTATGGACCTAGCAGATATGTTTTACAGCATTGACGGCAACGTATTAGTTGTAAAACGCTATGAAACACAATACTACAATGTTCCTTATATTCCAGCAGTTGTTGATTATCAATCAAGCATCGGTGGTGACGTTCTAGGTGGTACTGATACACTTGAAGGTAGTGGTAGCAGCAGCAGCAGTGGTGGTGACGATAGTGAACTATCAGGTGAATTTAGCATCGAATATACTCGCCCAGAAGGCACATCAGATTTCTATGCTGAAATTGAACGCAACCTTAAAGATATATTAGCTAGTTCTTCTGCCTCAGCTGCTCCTGCAGTTGCTGGTGTTGCAGTTTCTGGTGGCGCTAATGAGTTCTATACAATAAACAGAGCTACAGGTACTGCTACAGTTAAAACTACTAGAAAGAAAATGAAACAAGTTGATGATTTCTTCGAAAGAGTATTTGCAAAAGCGCAAAGACAAGTATTAATCGAAGCAAGAATTGTTGATATTATATTATCAGACGAGTGGAGTTACGGTATTGACTGGAGTGCAGTTGTCGACACAGTTTCTATAGGTCAAACTATTACTGCTTTAGTTCCACAACTATCTGCACCAGCTGGTACAGTTGCATTTACTGACCCTTCTGGTAACTTATCTGCTGTATTAGAGGCAGTTGGTAGTTTCGGCAATACGGAAACACTTTCTAACCCAAGAATGTTAGTTCTTAACGGTCAAACAGCATTAATTACTGCTGGTACTGTTACTCCATATTGGGAAAATGAAACAACTACAACTTCTACATCTGCTGGTTTCAACACAGAAACTGAAAGTACTAAAACTAACGTACTTGAAGGTGTTATGTTAGGTGTTACTCCTTTCGTTAATGAAGATGGCACTATTACTATGAACATTGTTCCTGTATCTACTACTATCGAAGGCGACAAACAAAATATCCAAAACGGTATTGTAGTTGCAGAAGCTCCAATTCTAAACATTAAAGAAGCCGGTACAACTATACAAGCTGATGATGGAACAACAGTTATTCTTGGCGGTCTTATCACTACTCGTGACGTTGTGGATATTACTCGTGTTCCTTTATTAGGCGATATTCCTTTCTTAGGTTATCTATTTAGAAGCGAAACTCACAGAACTGAAAAAAGAGAATTAGTTATCTTCTTGAAACCTACAATTATTTATACAAATGGAGCTAGAGACTAATGAAAAAGCTAATTACAACTATCACACTATTATTAGTAATTACTGTTGCAAGCACTAGCGTTTACGCTCAGTCTGTACGCATAAATAGACCAGTAAATGCTACTGAGGCTAAATTTTACGCACTACTTAGCCAAGCACAAATGCATTACGATGGACATGATTATCAAAATGCACTAGATTTAACTAGACAAGCATTTATCTTAATCAAAAACAAAGATGTTGCTGTTAACATAGCTACACTATACGCTCATATGAACGATGGTTCAAGTGTTGTTAGAACATTAAAGCAGTCTACAATTACTGATCCTAAAGCTGTTGCAAGCCTTATCACTATGTTGGTTGACCAACGTGATTTACGTGGCGCTAAAATGGTTATAGATTATGCTACTGAGTTAGCTGATGATGGCTATATTGCTTTCGCAACTGGCTACTACTATGACACTATTAACGAAAGAGCTGATGCTAAGAAGTTTTATCAAGCATCACTAAATTTATTCCCGCTTATGCCTGAAGCAAACTTCAACATGGCGAGAATACTAGAGCTAGAAAAAGCATATGACAACGCAGTTGCTTTATATGACAAAGTTGCAGTATATGCATTACCTGGTTCTGACTTAAGTAGAATGGCTTCTAGCAGAGCTAGTGAAATTGAATTTGCTATAGAAAGCTCACCTACTTATGGTAAAGAAGATAAAAAATCTAAAAGTAAAAAATAGGTAATTATCATGCACGAACTTCTTAAAATGATGGTAGAAAAAGAAGCTAGTGATTTACATCTTATGGCGGATACGGAAGCATGCTTTCGTATCCACGGTGAGATTGTTAAACACGGCAACAAACTCTCTGCTAGCGAAGTAGAAAGCCTTGTTAAATCTGTTATGTCGCAACTAAGCTTGAAAAATCTTGAAGAAAATTGGGAAACTGACTTTTCATTTGAGATAGCAGGTGTATCAAGGTATCGTGCAAATGTTTTTAAAGAAAGAGGTAGCATAGCAGCTGCGTTTAGAACAATTCCTACTAAAATTAGGACGTTTGAAGAGCTTGCATTACCAGAAGTTATCAATACACTTTGTGCTAAACCAAGAGGTTTAGTGCTTGTTACTGGTCCTACTGGTAGCGGTAAGTCTACAACACTAGCTGCTATGATAAACTCTATCAATGAATCACGTAAAAGTCATATCATTACTCTTGAAGATCCAATAGAGTATATGCACCATAATAAACAGTCATTAGTTAATCAACGTGAAATTCACATTGACACACAATCATTTCATAACGCTTTAAGAGCTATATTACGTCAAGATCCTGACGTTGTACTCATAGGTGAGATGAGGGATAAAGAAACTATTAGTTCTGCATTGACTGTATCAGAAACTGGGCATTTAACATTTGCCACATTACATACAAATAGTGCTGTACAAACTATAAACAGAATTATTGAAGTATTCCCACCAGAAGAACAACAACAAATTAGAACTCAGCTGTCATTTGTTCTTGAGGGTATTATTTCTCAGCAGCTACTACCTACTGCTGATGGATTGGGACGTGTTGCTGCACTAGAGGTTCTTGTACCAAATGCTGCTATACGTAACTTAATTCGTGAAGATAAAGTTCACCAAATATATTCATCTATGCAGTCTGGTCAACAGCAATCTGGTATGGTTACTATGAACCAATCATTAGTTAATCTTGTAAGGGCTGGTAAAATAACTGCAGAAGTTGCTATTAGTTCATCAACTGTTGAAGAAGAAGTATTACGCGGATTAGGCAGATTTTAATATTTGTCATAAAAATAATTTGATTAGTTTATACACAGGCATTTATGCCTGTTTTTTTTGTACACTTACCATCCTATATCATGATTGGAAAATTTGCTAGTAGTGCCTGAAAAAATGCTGAATTTTGTTTGAAAGTTTCTCTATTGAATCACATAACATAATTATTTGATATAATAGCTGTGCAAGCTGTAGCACATATAGCTGCAAACACTTGATATAATATATATTATTAATAGTTAAGCCGAAATAATATGCTCGTATATTGATAGAGTAAAGTATGCTATCGAAATTGAGATATAAATAAAATTTTATGATGTTATATAAAGTATCATGTTGAAGTAAGTGATATGAAGTGAAATTTATGACTTATTAATGGTAAGTAATAAAAAACCAAGCTGTTACGCTTGGTTTTATAATTTATAAATGATATCTATATAATATTATTCACAATATTAACTCTGAAGAACTGTGATATTGAAGCACCAGTTTCGCCGTCATAAACAGTTAAACGGAATTTTACAAATGGGTTAGTATCAGAACCAAAGCGACCACTTCCAAGTGATAAAGAAAATGGTACATTTTTGTCACCTGCATCAATATCAGAAATAACAGACTCACTGTTATTTGTATTTGCTTGTGTTTCAACTTCACTATCATCTGGTAATGTCAGATAAAAGTCTGATATTGGTGATGCTGGTAAGCTACCATCGTCTTCAGAATAACTATATGTTACGTGTGAGTAATACCAAGTAAGGTTGTCAGATCCACCATCAATAGCTACATAAAATGGAAATGTAGTATTATTATCAATTAATGAAGAATTATCTATTGAAAGAGTAATATCGCCTTGCGTAATAAACTTTAAGCTAGCAATGCTGTCTTGTATGTTGCATCCTAATGCATCATAAAAGTCAGTATACGTGATGTATCTAAAAATATCATCCTTGCCAAATCCATCCATATCTTCAAAGTTAATTGTAAATGCCTGTCCTTTAACTGTAGTTTCATTATGAGGCGTAACACTTTTTTGTTTATTAGGTCCATTTGAGTGAAGTGAAAATGCAATATCTGATGAAATTGTTTGTGCACTAGTACACCAACCGTTTGGACATGTAATAGCGCTATACTCTAGAGTTTTAACAAAATTACAAGAAAAAGGTACATCGAGCTCTAGAAGCTCTGAATTGCCAAAAACAAAAAATTCAGTTCCCCAGCTATCCGTATAATTTGAGTTAAATACATCAATATAGTCTTTAGGTGAAATTTGACCTGTTGACATTGCACCAACAAAGTCATTAATAAGTGCATCCATAGCTTGCTGTTGTTCAATAATTTTTTCTGTGCGAGTATTATTATGTATCATCTTCATAGTTGCAGCTGTAAAAATTCCTAATACAAATAAGAGTATTGCAGTATCTATAAGAGTAAATCCCTTTTTATTAAAGTTAAAAAATTTCATATTACTATCCTCTATTTAATATAAACCTGGTGGTGATATTTACCAGATATTTCCTTATTATCGTCATCTGTCACAAATAAAACAAATGTGGCAGCAAGGTATGTTGAGTTATCAAAGCTAAGTCCAGTTGTTGTAACATTAACATATCCATCAGTAGAGATTGATGAAGGGCAAGCTGGAACAGTAGCATTTGAACTTGTAGTTAATGTAAGGTTGTCAATAAGGTAATCTGTGCCGAGGCTATCAAAATCATCAGAATTATCTGAGTAGCAGACACGATAGGACTCAGAAGAATTGCCAGCAGCTTCGTTTGTAAAGAAAATTCTTGTATTGTCAACAGCAGCATTGTAATTAACAGCAGGTATTGATGTATTTAAAAAGCGTAATGTGTTGTCAATAGAAGTACATCCTACAAAGTTCTTAAGCTGTGATAATGTGTAAAATGTTGAAATATCATCAATATTATGAACAATAGGTTGTGGCTCAAAAAGTCTGATATTTGTTATATCCTCATCAGCGATAATCTCTTGTTTTCTGTTTAAGCCGTTAGAAGATAAAACAAAAGCTACATCATTAAATCTAGTGAACGTTGAACAATTATCCTCAACGCACATGTCAACAGATAAGTCAGTAGTGTCTAATTCGCAGATATTTTCTAATGTAGCATTATATATAACGTACTCAATGCCAAAAATATCTTTATTATCAGTGATAGCATTAATTGGTATAAACTCATCTTGATACTTTATATAATTAAGTATTTGAGCTTCAATAGAAGATATCGCCTTCTTTTGCTGTGTAGTTTTTGATGTCTTAATAGAGCCTAAAAACCACGTTGATGTCAAAGTTAAAAGTGTACCCAATACAATAAGTGCTATAGCAACTTCAGTTAATGTAAATCCTTTAGAATGTTTTATCATAGTGTCCTCAAATTACTCAATTATGTTAAGTATATAGTCTTTAGTATCTGTCTGGTTAGAGTTTATGTCGTATGCAGTTAATGAAAGACGATAAGTGCCAGACTCTGCATTAACTTGTGATGTAGCAAATAGGTACGGAGTTTCAGCAGCAGTGCTATCAAAAGGGTCTCCAGTGCATGGAGGTATTCTAGCACTTGTATTATTTGTAATTCTAGCTGCAAGCACCAAATTAGAAACAGAACCATTATTTAAAATTGTATCATCATGCGTAGAATAGCACCATCTTAGTTCAGAATCTGCGTCTTGAGATGAAGCAATAAATTGTATAACAGTATCTCCAGTAGCTGATGCTGTTTTGCTAATTGTAGGTATGCTAGTTGTAAGTATCTCTAATGATGGACATCCAGATAACGAGCGTAATTCAGCCAATGTGATGTATTTAATTGTATCATCACTAGATGAATCGTTATAGTACACAAGTGTATTTTCATTTTCTATTTTTGTTTCAAGAAATCTATTATTACCACCTGCATATATAGCAAAAGAAATATTGTCTATTGTTTCAAAATCTGTACAACTTGCATTTTCGCAAATTCTAAGAGAACGATCTGTAGATGCAAAACTACATATATTACCTGTTGAGTTATCGTGAAAATAATTGAAATCAATTAATATAAATTCTTGCCTGAAAACATGTGGTTCAGTAGAGTAGTTTATAGCAACATCGTCAAAAATATCTTGTGTAGGCATAATTTTATTGGTAGAAGCTTGGTTAATTAAACCTTCTGAAATTGTAACAAGAGCTCGTTCTTCACGTTCGTTATCATTTTGTTTAGATAAATTTGTTAAAAATGTTTGTAGTGATAAGCTAATTATTACCCCAATAACAACCAATACGAGTGCAAGCTCAACTATAGTAAATCCTTTTTTCATTATATATTACTCCATTAAATTTATGGTTGTACAGGTATAACAACAGAACGCTGTGAAACTTGTCCCACGCTATTAACAAGATATATGTCAACTTTTTGAGAAAATGGTATAGCATCATCAATTTCATCTTGAGTAAAATAATCTGTTGTTGCAGCAAATCGTACAGTGCCTTCAGCAGTATCTTTATTATTTGTAAGCTCTACCCTTTGCCAGCCGTTAAAATCATTTGTATTACCATTTTGCACGTATGTTCTTATTGCATCTATGTCACATTCTTCGTGAAAAAAGCCGGAAGAAGAAATATTAGATGATGTATTTATATCATGCGTTAAACTTTTGACAGCAATATCAAAAGCATCAGCAGCATATGCATTGCCAGCATCAGAATTTATATCATTCACTATTTCGCTTTCAACAAGCTTACCACAGAAATAATATGGGTATCTACCTTCACTAACAACTGCAGATGCAGTGTAATGCGAATTAAGTTTAAGTGGCGGAAAATCAACAGATATAACTTTCAATTCCGGTAATAATCTACTACATCCAATTTCACCTAATACTTCTAGTAAAGTATATTCTTGTTCGTAGAAAATACCACTATCAATTTTGTTTTCAGCTCTTAATGTGAAGATTGTATCAAAATTTGAACTATTTTGAATGTCAGCAGATGTATCTTCAATAAAAGCAGATTGAATAGCAGTACATATTGTGTTAGCACGGTTGTAAATAGCAGAGTTATGGTATTGCCTGCCATCAAAGCCAGATAAAGAACCAGCTGTGCGTTCAGTAGCATACTCTACCTCTAGGTGACCGTATGTGTCTTCAAATTCGTCAACAGTAGGCAGTCTGCCTTCATTAATCGCAAAATCGTATATGCCTTGTACAGCAGATTGCACACGGCTACTAAGATCAACATAATCAGCAGTGCTGAAAAGGCTTTGATACATGGTGCTAGCAAGTGTTATTACGATGCCTATGATAACAAGCGCAAGCGCAAGCTCAACTAGCGTAAATCCTTTTTTAATTATTGACATAATATATTTAACTCCATGATTATAATTTGTCTATATCATTTATGTCATAATAACATAAAATAATCTTTATTGCAATTTAAAAATAATAATGCTAATATAATTAATAGTGACAATTTGGTCGTATTATTGTTCTATAGAATTTGTTGAAAACAATCTTTAGTTGCAATTTTTATGAAAAAGTGTTATTGTACATATATAATACATTTAGGATGAGGTTTGTATGCCATTATTTTATGTGAAAGCCATCTCAGACACAGGCGAAAAAGTTACAAAAACTTACGAGTTTAGTGACGAACTTATACTTCATGAATACCTTGATAAACTTGGTATGACAGTCGTTTCCGTTTCAGAGCTACCTGCAATATTAAACATATCAAAAGTTACAAACATGTTTAGAAAAATTAAAGCAGATGATGTTATTGAAATATTAACTAATATACATATTATCATTGCTTCAGGTATGTCAGCTACAGCGGGACTTGAAGATTTAGCAAAAGATGCTGAAACACAAGTTATTGCAGATATATTATTAGATATGTCTTTACAATTACAAAACGGTGCTAGTCTTTCTGCGGCAATGGCTACTCACAAAAACGTATTTAATGATACAACAGTCGGTTTAGTACGTATCGGTGAAGAAACAGGTGCTTTAGAACAAACACTTGCAGATGCGATTAAAAACCTTAAAAGAATTAGCGAATTATCTAGAAAAACAAAAAGTGCGTTAATGTATCCGGTTGCGGCGTTTGTTGCACTTACAGGTGCAATGATTTTCTGGCTAGTAGCAGTTATGCCACAAATTATGGAAACTTTTACAGCGTTCGATATGGAATTACCATTAACAACTAGAATGATACGAGCTTTATCGAACTTTCTGCAAGAATGGATACTGGTTATTCTTGTAGTTGCGTTTGGTTTATTTATGGCTTTTGTAGCAGCACGCAAAAATTCTCCACGATTTGTATATGCTACTGATAAACTACTGCTTAAGATACCTGTTATCGGCGATTTAGTTGGTAGCTTTAACTTAGCTTTCTTTACTGAGTATGTTAGACTTATGATTGCAGCTGGTTTACCACTTTATCAATCACTCAACATTATTGAGGAAAGTATAGGTAATGCAGTTTTTAAGCGCTCTATCGGGCAGATTAAAGATTCTATCGAGCTTGGGCACACATTTGCACAAAGTATCATTGATACAGGTAACTTTACATCATTAACTGCAAGGATGGTTTCAGTTGGTGAGCAATCTGGTAGATTAGAAGAACAGCTTACACATATTTCAACATTCTATTATGATAGGGTTGATTCTCTATCAGAAAATATGGCAAAAGTTATCGAGCCTGTAGTTTTACTATTTGCAGGTGGTATGATGGCATTCTTCATTATGGGCTTACTAGGACCTATCTACGATTTACTAGGTACTATTGGTTAATAGTTAAAAGCAACATAAAATATAGCACCGTAGGTTTTACTGCGGTGCTTTTTTTATATATACTAGGAGCGAATATGGCGTACTATTATATTAAGGCTATGACTATCACAGGTAAGAAAATATCTAGGATATACAAGTTTAATGATGAATTATCGCTGTATGAGTTTTGTGCAAGAAAAGATATTATAGTTGATTTTACTTTTAAATTGCCTAAAGTATATAACTTTTATAAGAAAATATTTAATAAGGTTAAAAAAGACGATGTTGCTGAATTATTGATTAATATTCGTGCTATACATAATTCGGGCATGTCTATAGGTGATAGTCTAGAAGATTTAGTAATCAATACTGATAATAATACACTTGCAAATGCGTTACTTGATATGTCTATTCGTATGCGGAATGGCAAAAGTTTATCAAGTGTGATGAAAGCTTATCCCAATATATTTGAAAACGTGACGATAGCATTTGTCTCTATTGGTGAAGAAACAGGTGAACTAAGTAATTTGCTATCACATGCCGTATCTAATATAAGACGAATTAGTGAGTTAAAGAAGCAAACAATTAGTGCATTAAGATTGCCATTGTTTGTATTATCTATTATTGTGTTTTACCTGATTTTGAGGATAGGTGTTTTACTATCATTTGCAATATTTGTGATTATGTATTTATTAAATAAATTCATTTTTAAAAAGTCTATAGAATTCCAGTATAACAAAGATAAAATGATACTAAAAATACCAGTAATTGGTAAGTTGGTAAACAGTTTTAATACTGTATTCTTTTTTGTAGGCTTAAAAGCAATGCTGTCAACTGGTATATCACTATATCGCACGTTAGATATAATGGCTGAGAGTATGGATAATAATGTATATAAACATGCTATTAGTCAAGTGTCATACAATGTTGAACAAGGTAAAAGTTTAGCACATAGTATGTCAAGGACAAGACTTTTTTCATCGTATGCTATTAGGATGATTACGGCTGGCGAAAGAGCAGGCCGGTTAGATGAACAAATTGATGACATAGCGATGTATTATAATAACAGTATTAACCACACAATAGAAAACTTGCCAATATTATTAAAAATTTTTGGTACATTATTTATAGGTATGTTTATTATTCGTGCGGTGTTTTTTATGTTTGGTGGTCTCTATTAGGAAGGAGTAATATATTATGGCTTGTGAAAGAAACGAGGGTTGCATTTGCCCTAATACAGCATGTGCTAGACATGGTCATTGCTGCTTATGTGTTAAAGCGCACAGAAGTGTGAACGATTTAACTTATTGCATGAAGCATAACGAAGATGGTTCAACTAGGTTAGAGGATTTGTATAAAAAAATGTCAACAAAATTTGGTAACAAATAAGTTAAAGCTCCCATTTGGGAGCTTTATTTCATTATATTTTACGTTTATCATCGAGTATTTTTTTCACTCTTTCTATTGCTTCATGTGTGATGTCAGACCCAGTGAGTGATGCTTTTTTGTACCAGTGCAATGCTTTGTCGAGTTCTTTTTCAGTACCTTCACCGTGTTCGTACATATAGCCAACCATCATCATTGAGTTACTATGTCCAACAATTGCAGCCTTTTGGTACCATAAAAAAGCTTTTTCAAAACTTTTCGTAATACCTTCGCCATAGTACAACAGATATGCAAGATTAAATTGTGCTTCTGGATAATTGTGTTGTGCAGCGTATTCATACATTAGTCGGGCATTTTCGGCACTATATTTAACACCAAGCCCGCGAATATATAACTCTCCAAGGCAGTTAGCAGCATAAATATTACCTTGCTCGTATGCTTTCATATACCATGTGAATGCGAGTTTATGATCGACTTCTAGTCCAATACCTTCTTCATAGTACCACCCGAGTTTAGTTTGGCAATCTGCATCGCCAGCGTTTGCACCAATTTTGAACCAAGAAAGTGCTGTAGCAGCATCTTTTTCTATAATAAGTCCGTTATCGTATAAATCTCCCAGCCTATATATCGCAGATACGTTGCCTTTTTTAGCGGCTTTAGTGTACCATTTTATTGCTTTGTCACCATCAACTTCGACACCTTGTCCACGCTCATGCATCAAACCTAAGTAATACATTGCAGAATCAAGTTGCTCGCCAACTTTCAAGAAGCATCTTAGTGCTTGTTCGTAGTCTATTTTTATGCCACTACCTTCGTAATACATGCGACCTAGGCTATGAAGTGATAACACATTATTATGCTTTGCTCCAAAAGTATAATATTCATAAGCCCTTGCATAATCTTGTTCAGTACCTTTGCCAAGATAGTGCATATCGCCTAAATAGTTTGCAGCACGTGAGCTACCATACTTGAAAGCATTAGCGAAATGTTTGTATGCTTTTTCGTACTCAAAAGTAGTGTGATAATATATATTTGCAAGTGACAACATAGAGCGGATGCAGAAGTTTTCAACCCCAATAGTATAATATTCAATAGCTTTAGGTATAGAGCGGATAACGCTTTCACCTTGCTCATATAGGAACGCTAATTTTCTTGTAGCAGGTATGTAGTTCATATTAGCTGATTGTTCATACCATTGAACTGCACGTTTCATATTTCTTTCAACGCCATGTCCGTTTTCATATGCTCTGCCAAGTATATACATTGCAGGCGGGTAACCATTTTGAGCAGCAGTATTGTATAAGTGTATGCTTTTATTAGGCATGATGCCACTAGAGCTTAATATGTCTGCTGTCATCATGTATGAGTAAGGACTACCAGCACGATATGCTACTTCATAATGTTCTAACGCTTTTTTATAGCTACGAGCAATATGTGATTTATGTCCACGTTTATAGATGTTGCCAAGTTGGATATTTGATAGCACGCTTTCGCTATTAGCGGCAATTGTATAGTGTTTGAATGAGTTTACGACGTCTAGTCTGTCGCCATTATAGAGTAAACCAAGCATAGCATGGCTTTTAGCATGACCATTATCGGCAGCCTTTTGAAACGCAGTAATGGCGTCATTGAAATTATTATTTCTGTAGTGAGATAGCCCTTCTTGATATAGGCTAATCGTTTTTGACTTAGCAGTCATTTTTGCACCTCGCAAAAGAGGCAAAGGCGGGCATGTGTATTAGCCCGCTATCACAATCATCAATTATATATATTTTGGAGGTAACGATTTCTCAAGCTCACTAATACTAGCCTTGTTGCTAGCAAGTTCACCAAGTGTATCGTAAGTGCCTTCCAATAAAGAGTTTCTGAGTGTATCTTTAATTGTAATGTTGTACGTTTCATCTCCTACTTTTAAAATCTTTGCTTCTATATCTATTAATATAGTGATTTTTGAATTATTTTCAACTGTTTTTATTATTTTTTCAATATTTTCTTTAGGTAAGGTGATACAAACAAGCCCAAGAACAGATGAATTTCCATAAAAAATCTCTGCAAAGCTTTCAGCTATAATAGCTTTATAACCAGCACGTTTAATAGCTTGTGGTGCATGTTCACGTGAAGAGCCACAGCCAAAGTTGTTACCAGAAAACATTATGCTAGCACCATCATAAGCTGGGTTATTCATTGGGTGGTCAAGTTTATTATTGTTAGCATCGAAGCGTTCATCGTAAAATGCACTTTCCCCTAGTCCGTCAAATGTAACGCAACGTAGGTATCTAGCTGGTATTATTCTGTCAGTATCAATATCGTCGCCCCTAAGTGGTAGGGCAGTACCTTCAATAAGTTTTATAGAGTTTAGCATTTTAGTATCCTTTTATCTAATATCAATAATTGCGCCTTCAATAGCTGCAGCAGCAACCATAGCTGGGCTAAGTAACATAGTTCTACCAGTTGATGAACCTTGTCTACCTTTAAAGTTTCTGTTAGAAGTAGAAGCAGAAATTTGGTCGCCAACAAGTTTGTCAGGGTTCATAGCAAGGCACATAGAACAGCCCGGCTCACGCCATTCAAAACCAGCATCTCTAAAAATTTGGTCTAATCCTTCTTGCTCTGCTTGATTTTTTACAATTACAGAACCCGGAACAGCTAACGCTCTAACGTTTTTAGCAACTTTTTTGCCTTTAACCATTTCAGCAGCAATTCTAAAATCTTCTATCCTGCCATTTGTGCAGCTACCAATGAAAGCAACATCAATTTTCGTGCCTTTTATTGGTGAGCCAGCTTTAAACTTCATATATTCTAACGCTTCTTCCATTATTGGTGAAGTAGCTTCAGGTATCATTTCGTCAATACCTATTGCCATTTCTGGTGTAATGCCCCAAGTAACCATAGGAACAATCTCGTTAGTATTAAACTTAACTATATCATCATACGACGCATCAGCATCGCTTGCAATATTTTTCCACATCTCTACTGCGTTATCCCACTCAGCGCCTTTTGGTGCGTATGGTTTACCTTTTAGGTATTCAAAAGTAGTTTCGTCAGGGTTCATGTATCCAACACGTGCGCCACCTTCGATAGCCATGTTACAGATTGTCATACGTGCTTCCATAGACATGCTTTTTATAGTATCGCCAGCGAACTCATATGCATAGCCTAGCCCACCATTAACACCAAGTTTGCGGATAGCAGTCAGTATTAAATCTTTAGAGTAAACATGTTTACCCATAGTGCCATTAAATTCTAGCTTACGCACTTTAAAAGGAGCAAAGCTCATTGTTTGTGTAGCAAGAATATCACGCACTTGAGATGTACCAACACCAAACGCAATAGCACCAAAAGCACCATGTGTAGCAGTATGGCTATCACCACAAGCAACTGTCATAGCAGGTTGAGTAAGGCCTTGCTCTGGTCCAACGATATGGATAACGCCGTATTGGTTGTTCTCAACACCAAAAAGTTGGATACCGTTTTCTTTAGTATT
>CAYJIW010000013.1:3640-30226 GCA_964370335.1 uncultured Deferribacteraceae bacterium | reverse complement strand
TATTTATATAAACCCTGAGGTAATCTCCAGTAAAGCTATATCCATTACGCCTTTTAGATGCAATCATTTTATCATTAGGCAAGTTATCAACAGTAAAATAGCCACTAGGCTCAAGGAAATTATCGTAATCATGTAGCTCAAAATCATCATCAGAAAACACATCTACCATATAAACAGTAGATAATGGCAACAACCTGATAGATAAATCTAAACCTTCGTTACGTAAACTTGTTAATGTTGCACTAATATTTGCCAAACTGATATTCTCTGGCTCATAATGCACATTAAATGCGATCCTATCTTCGATAACTAAATTATCGTTAGATTGGAAAGTAAAAATATCTTTTGTTTGCATCATTAAATCCTCAACACCAGACTGCCCAAATATACACACTGGCAACCATAATGTAGCACTTAACGCCGATACCGCCCTATCAATATTATCAAAAATATGCCTAATTGGGTCAAAAGCTTTAATAACTTCTGCATCATCAGCATATGTATAACCTATAACATCAATAACAGTACCATCAAAATTCTTAAAAGCTTCTTTATTATTTTCTGGCTTTGCCAACATAATTAGCACATCAGCACTACTTAATGTAGCTATATCAGCCAGTTCATATTCTAATGAATTACCTTGAAACTCTGTAGAAAGCTTTGATGAACCAAATACCATAAGCTCAACAAGTGGGTATTCAGCATCTATTTTGCTAGCAAGTTCAAGTAATGTCATGTAGTCATCTACATATATTGCAACTTTATGTTTCATTAATTATTCCGTTTCGTCTTCAATAATTTCAAGGTCACCATCAACAACACGATAGTTTAAATCCCATATAGCATCGCCACTAGCACCAAAGTTATCTAAAACAACATCGTTAAATGTAAGCGTCAACGCTCCAGCATTACCAATAAACATTGTAAATTTTTCTTTAAATTCAAATTCTCTCACTGTGCCATTGCTAGCAATAAACTCTGATGAAGTTGCATTATCGTTATCAGAAACAAACCTCATCCAACAATCTTCATCGAACGATAAAACAACCGTATAGTTATCTATTGTTTGCGCCACTTCTTCAACTGTTCCAGCAACACTGCTAACATTATCGCTATCATTATCGCTGATATTATCAATATCGCGTCCATTACTAACATCAACAATATCAGACAAGCTAACTAGCTTATTATCGCTATCTTCTGCAAGTGCAACATCTGGTATGCTATCTGCAACAGGTATATTTTCAACAACTTCAGTTTCGCTACTTTTGCTAACTTGCGATGATATAATGTTATAAACACCAAAAGTTATAGCTAAAACAACGACTAATGCGACAACGATAAATGTATAGTATATATTTCTACGTTTCTTTTTAAATTCATCTAGTTCTGATGATGCATCGCTAATTTTAACAAGCTCTGGATCTTTCGGGAACTCAGTATCAAACATTTATTTAACTTCGTTTTCATAGTCAAATCCAAGGTAGTCTGAATACTTTTTAAGAAACCCAAAAGCATGCAAATACGAAGGAAGCGAAGCAAAATCGCCATCTTCAAGTGTATGTATAATTTTTTCAGTAATTTTTGTATCATTCGCAACGTCTGCGATAGTTTTTTTTAGTTTTTCACGTTTACTTTTTAGCAGTTGTCCTAATTCGCTCATAATTATCTAAGTAACCCCTTCCATTTTTTATTATTTACAACTGTATAACATCTACGATTTTTAAATATTTTTCAACTACTTTTTTTATGATTGTATAACAAAATATAAGTTCTATTTATTTTTATCATAAATCAACTTTAACCCGTATAAAGTTAATTGAGGCTCATAAACTACATCACAGTAAATATCATTAGCAAATATAGTCCCTAACCCACCAGTAAGAATAATTTTTAAATTGTCGTCATTTTTAAATTCTTCTTCTATCACTCGTTTTATCAACCCATTAATAAGTTCTAAATAGCCATAGTAAAGCCCAGACTGCATGGAGTGGATAGTGTTTTTACCAACTACAGTTTTTGGTTTTTCGATATTAACATCTGGTAGTTTAGCAGTATTTTGGTGCAAACTGTGTGCAGATAGCATAACACCCGGATATATCACACCACCGATATATTCAGCATTTTTATTAACTATATCAAATGTTGTAGCTGTACCAAAATCTATGATGATACAAGGTGCATTATACTTTTCAACAGCGGCAACCGAGTTAACAATCCTGTCTATACCAACTTCTTTAGGGTTTTCAATCTTAACTGCAATATCAGTTTTTGTATTAATATCAATAATGAGTGGTGATGCAGGAAAATATCTCCTAACTACCCTATCAATCGTATGCGAGAGTGAAGGCACAACACTAGCAATAACTATCCCCTTAATGTCACATGCAGACACACCACTACGCTCTATTAAAAATAGTATTGATGATGCATACTCGTCAGTAGTTCTTGTTTGGTCTGATTTAATACGAAACGATAAAAACAATTCCTCGCCTTTAAATATACCAAAAACAGTATTAGTATTACCAATATCTATCGCTAAAATCATACTTATGCACTCCATTCATAAATAATGCTAATAAAATATATATAACATTCTTTTTTAATTGTCTACTAAATAAGTTCGTTTTATAAAAAAAAATTAAATACTTGCCGAAAAGCTATCGTTTATGCTATATTACCTAGTTAATTATAAAGAAAGAAAAAAGGTGTTTATAACTATGAAGTACAATCCTAGCGAATTTGAAAAACAATGGCAATCTAAATGGGAACAGTCTGCCATATTTAAAAGTGAAGTTGATAAATCTAAAGAAAAATTTTACTGTTTAGAAATGTTGCCATACCCATCGGGCAATATCCATATGGGGCATGTCCGCAACTACTCTATTGGTGATGCTGTATCTCGTTTTAAGTTTATGCAAGGGCTTAACGTAATACACCCTATGGGTTGGGATGCGTTCGGTTTACCTGCAGAAAACGCTGCAAAACAAAACAAACGCCACCCTGCTGAATGGACGTATGAAAATATTGATAAAATGAAAAGCCAACTTAAACAGCTTGGATTTGCTTACGATTGGGAACGTGAAATTGCTACGTGCGACCCAGAATATTACAAATGGGAACAAGCATTCTTCATAAAAATGTGGGAAAAAGGCTTAGCATATAAAAAATCATCTCAAGTAAACTGGTGTAACGATTGTGAAACTGTACTTGCTAACGAGCAAGTAGAAGACGGAAAATGCTGGAGATGTGGCGAAGAAGTCGAACTTAAAGAACTTGAACAATGGTTCTTAAAAATATCTGACTATGCCGATGAACTACTAGAATACACATATAAACTGCCGGGTTGGCCAGAAAAAGTATTAACTATGCAACGCCATTGGATTGGAAAATCTGTTGGTGGCGAAATTATGTTTAGCATAGTTGACTTTGATGAAAAACTTGAAGTATTTACTACTAGACCAGATACATTATACGGTGCAACGTTTATGCTTATTGCGCCTGAACATGCAATGGCTAAAAAACTGCTTGCTGGCACTGCACAAGAAGCTGATGGCTTAAAATTCATCAACGATATCATGAAGCAAGATAAAGCTGATAGAACTGATAACAAACAAAAATGTGGTTATTTTACAGGTAGATACGCTATTAACCCTGCTACAAATAAGCAAATACCTATCTACATTGCAAACTATATATTAATTGATTACGGTACGGGTGCTGTTATGGCTGTGCCTGCACATGATGAGCGTGATTTTGAGTTTGCAAAAGAATATAACCTACCTATCGAAGTGGTTATCATGCCTGATAACGAGCAACTAGACGGTGCTACGATGAAAGAAGCACACACCGGTGCTGGTACACTCGTTAATTCTGGCGATTTAAACGGTTTAGATTATGACGAAGCTAAGAAAAAAATTATAGAAAAACTTGCTGCTGATGGGCTTGCTAAAGAGTCTGTCAACTTTAGATTGCGTGATTGGGGTATATCAAGACAACGCTATTGGGGTGCTCCTATACCTTTTATCTATTGTGATAAATGCGGTGTCGTGCCTGTACCTGAAAAGGATTTACCTGTTGTGCTACCTAAAAATGTTAGCTTTGATGGGCAAGGTAACCCGCTTGATAACGTAGAAGATTTTGTTAACACTACATGTCCAAAATGTAATGGTAAAGCTAGGCGTGAAACTGATACTATGGACACTTTTATGGAGTCGTCATGGTACTTTATGCGTTACTGCTCACCAAAAAATGATAACGGCATGTTTGATAAAGATGAAGTAGACTACTGGATGCCAGTTGACCAATATATTGGCGGTATCGAACACGCAGTTATGCACTTGCTATATGCTAGGTTTTATACAAAAGTGTTGCGTGATTTTGGCTACTTATCGTTTGATGAACCTTTTACTAACCTACTTACGCAAGGTATGGTTTGCATGGGTACATTAAAGTGCGAAAACGATGGCTGGCTACTACCTACAGAAGTTGAAAACGGCAAATGTGTTAAATGCGGACGTGATGTTGAAACTGGACGTGTTGAAAAAATGTCAAAGTCAAAGAAAAATGTTGTCGACCCTGATACATTAGTTGATACATATGGTGCTGATACTATTAGATTATTCTCGCTATTTGCTGCACCGCCTGAAAACGAGATTGAATGGTCTGAAAATGGCGTAGAGGGCTGTTATAGATTTATTGGTAGATTTTATAGATTAGTCCATAAATACCTTGAACTTATGAATAAAGATTTACCAAAAGCAAAGTTTGAAGGCGATGTTTCTAAAAGCATTATGCGTGCAACAAATGTTGCAATAAAACGTGTTACTAATGATCTAGAGCGTTTCCAAATGAATACTGCTATATCTGCTATTATGGAGATGGTTAATACGCTTTATCTTGAGTCTGAAAAGATAGCTACAGAAAATGACGAAGCAGCACTTAAAGAAAGTTTAAACACACTATTAATGTTACTAACGCCATTCACGCCACACGTTGCAGAACAATTATGGCATGAAGCTGGTAACGATAGTTTTATATCTAAAGAAACTTGGCCAACTTTTGTTGAAGAATATACTGTTACTGATGAAATAATTATCGTTGTACAAATAAACGGTAAAGTACGTGCAGAGCTGCCATTTAGCAGAGGCGTTAGCGAAGATGACGCTATGAGTGTTGCACTTGCTAACGAAAAAGTTGTCGCAAATGTTGGCGATAAAACTATTGTTAAGAAAATATTTGTTAAAGATAAATTAATTAGCTTGGTAGTTAAGTAAAATGAAAATAGCGAAAAAGTTAGCATTAAGTATATTTTGCTGTATTTTTATTGCATCTTGTGGTTATACAATCGCTCGGTATGATAAAAATACAAGCACAAAATATTATATCGAGCGTGTCCAAAGTGGCATTAACGATACAACGTATGAACAAATCACTCAAGACGTACTTGATAGGTACTTTATTACGTATGGTGAGTTTGCATCACACGATAATGCTAACTATTTTCTGAACCTAAGAATAAATAATGTATCAATACATGATAGCATCTTAACAAGCACTGAAGAAGCTGCTGCTTCTGACTTAATTATTAACTGCACTATTACTGTGTATGATATAAATGATGTTATTGTATTTTCAAAAAACTTTTCTGCTACTGATAGTTTTAATGTTAGTTCTAATATTGCACAAAGTTTAATTAACAGAGATAATGCTATAGAAACAGTTATAGAAGACATTTTAGAATCATACAGAAACTCATTCAATACAAGGTTTTAATGAAAAAATTACTCATTGTCGGACAACAACACTTTATTGACTCAACGATTGCTAGCAACTTGCCAAAAGATGATGATACTGATATTGAAATTTACTTTGGTGATGAAATTAAACTTAGCGAGTTTTATGCATATGCAAATTCGCCATCGCTTTTTGGCGATGATAAATATGCTATTGTTAGGAAAGTAGACAATATATCAGATGTTGAAAACTTTATTGAAAACACTAAAAATTGTATCGAAACAAATATTATATTATCAGCTGAAAAAATGACCGATAAATTTGTTAAGCTGTATAAAGCTGCTGGATACGATACCAAAATCGAGCCTAAAGGTGCAAATGTCACTCCAGATGATGTTAAACACATATTTGAAAAATACGAGCTAAAAATATCATCAAGCAATGCAAAAATAATTGCAGAACAAATGCGTGGTGATATGATGCTTGCAGAAAATGAAGCAATAAAATTATCGTTGTATCTCGCTGATAACCAAGATAAATCAGTTGACAAATTGATTGAACATGTTTCTGGTGAACGTGAAGAAAATATTTATCACATTGTTGACGCATTTTCTATAAAAAACAGTAAAAACGCACTGCTTATATATGACAAAATAAAAGATAGCGATAAAGAAGTGCAAGCTGTTTTTTTTAATATATCGTCACGTATGATAGATATTTACTATGCACATATAAATAATAGGTTGTTGAGTGGAAAACACGATTTTGTTATAAAAAAGACGAACGACTATAAGCGTTATTGGACACGTCAAGAAGCATCAAAAATGATTGGTTACCTATCTATGCTAGATGTCAATATAAAGAGTGGCAAAACTACTGTTAACGATGCAGTAACAGAGATTTTAACAAGTATTGCTTAAACTAAACCATTAAAATCCATTTTTTCTAGCAAATTATAAGCGACTACACCTACAGATGTCGATAAATTTATACTTCTGATACCTCCAAGCATAGGTATTCTATATAACTTGTCTTGATATTTTTCATACATAAACTTTGGCAACCCTGCTCCTTCAGAGCCGAACACTATATCAAAATCGCCTAGGTTCTCATTATCATCAAAAATACTTGTATATAATTTTGTGCCTTTTGTGCTAATTGCATAAAGGTTTGGATTAGTTGCAAGGTAAGCGTCAACAGTATCAAACTTTGTAAGTTTTACATACTGCCAATAATCCATACCTGCACGCCTAACTTGTTTATCATCTAAGGAAAAGCCTAACTTACCCACTAATACAAGCTCTATATCGCAAGCAACTGTAAGCCTAGCGATATTACCTGTATTTTGAGGTATTTCAGGCTCGATAAGGACAATTCTAAACACTATTTAAAATTCAACCCTTTTACAACCACCCCAAATAGATTCTAGGTTGTAAAATTTACGTTCAGCTTCACGCATAATATGTACGATAACATCGCCATAATCAACGCAAACCCAAGTCGCCATATCTACACCTTCATGTATAAATGGCTTAACATCTGCTTTCTTTAATTCTACCATCATATTTTCAGCAATAGCACGTACGTGCGTATCAACACCACCTGTTGCTATTATGAAAAAATCTGTCAAGCTAGACACTTCGCTTAAATCAAAGCAAACTACATCTTCGCCTTTTTTATCGTCAATCAATTCTACTACTTTTTTTGCTAATTCAATACCTTTCATTGTTACCCTTTGTATAATTTATGTTCATTAATATAGTCTAAAACTGTGGTAGTTACAAGTGATGTGTTTAAAATATCATTATTTTTTATGTAACTACTTGATGCATCAGGAAGAAAAACTTCAAATAAAATTATTTCGTTATCCATATTCATACAATTTTCAGTATTATCTAAACATGTTTTTGATTTTATATCTTCGCCTAGTTCTTCAAACATCTTATCAAATGGCATATCTGTCCTGCTAACCACAACAAACTTTGCATATTTAAAAAGTTGTTCCCACTCGTTCCATTGTTTGAGTGTTGCAAAAATATCACTACCGCATACAAAGTATAGTTCTTCGTTTTGGTGTAATGATTTATATTTTTTTAATGTATCAATAGTGTAAGATACATTACTATTTGTTATTTCAATATCGTCAACAAAATAACTACTCCCCAGTTCATTGGCAACTATTTCTAGCATTTTGTACCTATGTTGAGGTGAAACAGCATGTTTTTGTTTATGAGGTGGTAAATTAGATGGGATAAATACAAATTTATCGAAATTAAACCTATTATTAACTTGTTTTGCTACTTCTATGTGTCCAATATGTACAGGGTCGAACGCACCGCCATATAGGGCAGTTTTAGTTACTGTCATGGCCTAACTTGTCCGTTACCATATATTATATACTTTGTAGTAGTCAAATCTTTTGCACCCATTGGCCCACGTACATGAAGTTTTTGTGTACTGATACCTATTTCTGCACCAAGTCCAAACTGACCGCCATCAGTAAACCTAGTAGACGCATTCACATATACTGCTGCTGAGTCTACCTCGTTTAAAAAGCGTTGTGCGTTGCTATAATCGTTTGTGATAATTGCTTCGCTATGTGACGAGCCATATTTTGCTATATGTTCCATAGCCTCATCAATATTATCAACAATTTTTACCGCTATAGTATAATCAAGATATTCTTCATACCAATCTTCTTCAGTAGCTATTTGAGAATAGTTAGTGTTATCAATAATTTTTGCCGATTTTTCACACACTCTAAGCTCTACATTTGCTTTTTTAAACATACTAGCAATATCAATTAAAAAATCTGTTGCTGCTTTTTCTTGTATTAATATGGTTTCAATAGCATTACATGCGCTAGGTTTTTGCACTTTAGCATTTAGTGCAATATCAATCGCCATTTGCTTATCTGCACTTTCATCAATATATAGATGACAAACGCCTTTATCATGCATCACAACTGGTATAAGTGCATTTTCAGTAACGTAATTTATAAGCGCATGGCCACCACGAGGGATAATAACATCAACAACGCCTTTCGCTCTAGCAATATCGCCAATTCTCGCCCTATCAGTATCATCTATAAAGTAAACAACATCTTTGTTAAACCCTGCACGTTCTAGTGCTTTAGATACTATCTTCGCAAGTATTCTGTTAGAGTTTATTGCTTCCTTGCCGCCACGTAAAATTACGCCATTGCCAGATTTTATACATAGTGCTGCGCTATCAATAGTAACGTTTGGTCTAGACTCGTATATCATACCAACCACACCTAGTGGAACACGTATTTTATCTATACGCAACCCGTTTGGACGTGTAACACCTTCTATAACTGCACCAACCACTTCATCTTGCGCAATTATTTCGTTAACTGCTTGGATCATACCGTTTATTGCTTTATCATCTAGTTTTAGCCTATCTACCATAGCGCCAGATAGCTTAGCTTCAACAGCATTTTCTATATCTATAATATTTGCTGATTTTATTTCATCACGTTTTTCATCAAGTAATTTTGCTATATTTGCAAGCACTTCGTTCCTATCTTTAGATGACGAAGTTGCAAGTTTAACAGAATGCTTTTTAACTAACTTAAACTGTTCAATAATATCCATAATTATCGCCTCTTAGCTTAATAGAAACATATCATCAATATGTATAACTTCATCTGATACTTTATATCCTAAAATATCAAATATTTCGTTAGAGTTTTTTTGTAAAATCTTTTGCACATCTGTAGAAGGATAACGGATTTTACCTCGTGCGATTTCACGCTTATCTGTGTTAGTGATTGATACAACCTCACCAGCAGAAAATCGCCCTTCAATAGATATTATACCTTTTGCAAGTAGCGATTTGTTAGTAAGTAATGCTTTTTCTGCACCGCTATCAATAACTAATATACCTTTTGGAATGGCAGCATGCCCTATCCAAAATTTTCTACGGTTAATATTAAGCTCGCTACAAGAAAAATACGTTCCAATTATTTCGCCAGCAAAAAACTTAGATAAGTTTTCTGGCTCCATACCTTTTATTATAGCTACCTCGCAACCAACGTCAAGCGCCTTTTTAGTAGCGCTAAGTTTAGATGCCATACCGCCAGTACCAACGCTTGATAAGCTTTTAGTAGCACTCTTTAGCACTTTATCATCAATAATTTCTACATTATTAATAAGTTGTGCGTTTTTATCGCTTGCAGGGTCAGAAGTAAACAGCCCATCAACATCAGACATGATAACCATAAAATCGGCATCCGTTAAACTTGCAACTAATGCGCCTAAATTATCATTATCGCCAAAAGTTTCGATATACTTCAACTCGTCAACGAGTATTGTGTCGTTTTCATTAATAATAGGCACAACACCAAGTGATAATAATCGCTTTAGCGCTGTACGTGCGTTTAAGTAGCGCTTTCTGTTAGATAAATCATCTTTAGTAAGCAATACTTGCGCAACATTAATATTGAACTTAGCAAACTCTTGTTCATATATCCAGATAAGCCTAGCTTGTCCAACAGCTGCGCATGCTTGCTTATCAACAATATCTTTTGGCCTTGTTGGAAAGCCCAACAATTTAAAACCGGCAGCAACCGCACCAGATGAAACAATAATAATGTTAGGAATATGTTTTTTTAGATTTGATACTTCTTTAGCAATTGAAACAATACGCTCGTTATTAATACCCATATCATCACCAGAGATGATAGAGCTACCAATTTTGATAACAAGTGTTTCAATTTTAGGAATTTTTCTCATTGAGTAATTTACCGATTATATATAAATTGTGGTTGGTTCTATGGGTAAAAAAAATGGTTGGGGTAGAAGGATTCGAACCTCCGAATGTCTGGACCAAAACCAGATGCCTTGCCACTTGGCGATACCCCAACTTTCTAAGTAGATGTGAAAGATAATAATTTTTTAGAAAAATGTCAAGATATTTTTTTACTTTTTTTAATAAAAACAAAAATACTACTTTAGTATTAAAATTACTTGCATATATGTTAAATTTATATTATTGTGTACATAATACTATAAGTAGGGGTATAATTATGTTAAAAATTACAAGAGCGTGCGATTACACAATACGTGCACTCATATTTATGGCAAAAAAGCCTACTGGTACTGCTTTTATGCGTTCTGATATTGCGAAAGAGTGTGACGTGCCAGATAGCTTTCTTGGTAAAATTCTACAAAGCCTTGCTAAATCAGATATACTATTATCTGAACGTGGCAAAAAAGGTGGCTTTAAGCTTGGCAAAGAACCAAAAGATATTAACATGCATGATGTATTAATAGCAGTTGATGGACCACTCAATATCAACAACTGTCTTGAAGATCCACTTACATGTGGCCATGCTAGCTCTTGCCTAGCGCACAACATGTGGAACGATGTGCAAGACGATTTAATAAAAAAATTAAAAAAATACACATTGGCAGATATATCAAACTAAAATAATAGAGGTGTATAGTGGCTGTATATATTAACGAGCAAATTGTTACTGATTTACTTACAATACCAGAAGTGGTTAAGCTAACGGAGCAATCGTTTCTTGATTATGCACAAGGAAAGGCACACAACATCGCACGTGAGCGTATGCGCGTACAAAAAGGCGCATTACACTTGCTTCCTGCTGCTATACCCTACAAAAATGTATATGGCTATAAAGCATACACAACATCTCGTGCTGGGGCAAAGTTTAAATTTTTCTTATATGCTATAGATAGTGGTGATTTATTAGCCGTTATAGACGCTGCCGAAATTGGCAGGCTACGTACAGGTGCTGCAAGCGGTGTTGCCACAAAATACCTTGCACCACAAAACGCCGACACTATGTTTATGTTTGGTGCTGGCTACCAAGCAGAAACTCAACTACTAGCCATACATAATGCAAAACCTCTCAAGAAAGCTTACGTCTATTCAAGAACAATTGAAAAAGCAGAACAGTTTGCAAAAAAGATGTCCGTCACAACAGGTATTGATATAATCCCTACTAGCGATATTGATACACACTTACCACTGGCACAAATTGTTACTACAATTACAAGTTCTAATAATCCGCTATTTGATATATCGCAACTTACGCAAAATGATGTACATATAAACTCTGCTGGTGGCAACTCCTTAATTCGTGCAGAAATAGGCGAAAAAGTATTAGCTAAAGCAAATTATATCGTGGTTGATAATAAAGAAGTTGCTTTTAAAGAAGCTGGCGACTTACTACCGTTATTAGAAAAAGGACGACTACACACAAATACCATGATAGAATTATCTGATGTAGTTGCTGGTTATAGACAAATAGATAACAATTCAGCTAAAATTTCTATATTCGAATCGCAAGGAATGGGCTTGCAAGATTTATATAGTGCAGAATTTATATATTCAAATACTGTTGCTAATAATTTAGGTATAGAACTACCCTTTTAAAGCCTATTAATAGCTAGCTTTCATACATATTTATCAACGTTATGTGTATTTTCATCACTATATCTTATTGATAATTAAGAATAAAAAAAGTTTAGTAACTATAGCAAACACTTACGTCATTTGCAATAATTTCCTCTTGATTTGATTTCAAAAGTTGTTATTATAACAATTCAATTTATATATTTTACGGAGCGACCATGTCTACAAACAAAACCAAAAACTACTTCACTCAAGAATTAATGCTTAGTCCTAATTCTGTTACAGTGTTAAAAAAGCGTTATTTACAAAAAGATACATCTGGCAAAAGTGAAACACCAAAAGATTTGTTTGTGCGTGTCGCAAGAAATATTGCTGAAGCAGAAAAAAAGTTTAATAAAGACGCAGATACTGAAAAATATGCTGATATATTTTTTACAGAAATGGCATTACTAAACTTTATGCCAAACTCACCTACATTAATGAATGCAGGTCGTTCGCTACAGCAACTATCTGCTTGTTTTGTTTTACCTGTTGAAGACTCGCTAGAAGGCATATTTGAAGCAGTAAAAAACACTGCATTAATACATAAATCTGGTGGTGGTACTGGTTTCTCTTTTACTAGACTACGTCCAAAAGATGATTCTGTTAAAACTACTAAAGGCGTATCATCTGGTCCAGTATCTTTCATGTCTGTTTTTGATGCCGCTACTGAAACAATCAAACAAGGCGGTATGCGTCGTGGTGCTAACATGGGTATATTACGTGTTGACCATCCAGATATTATGGACTTCATCTATGCTAAACAAGATAAAACTAAATTAACTAACTTCAACCTATCTGTTGGTATCACAGAAGATTTTATGAAGAGTGTTAAAAACAATACTGATTATGACCTATACTCACCAAAATCTAAAAAGAAAACTGGCACATTAAATGCAAAGTTTGTTTTTGATGAAATGGTTAGACTTGCTTGGGAAGGTGGCGATCCTGGAATTGTGTTCCTTGATAGGATTAATAACGAAAACCCTACACCGGCTGAAGGCGAGATGGAAAGTACTAACCCATGTGGCGAGCAACCGCTTCTACCATATGAGTCATGCAACTTAGGTTCTATAAACTTAGCAAACTTTGTCAAAGATAACAATGTAGATTGGGATAAACTTAAAAACACTACACGTATAGCAGTTAGATTTCTAGATAACGTAATAGAAATGAATAACTACCCTATCCCTGAAATTGATAGAATGACTAAAAAGAACAGAAAAATTGGCTTAGGTATCATGGGTTGGGCTGATATGCTTATTATGCTTGGTATCGAATACAATTCTGATGCTGCTATCGTATTGGCAGAAAAAGTAATGAAATTTATCCGTGATGAAGGTAGAATAATGTCTGTTGAACTTGCAGAAGAACGTGGCAGCTTCCCTAACTATGAAGAAAGCATATACCCAGCAATGGGCTTCAAAGCAATGCGTAACGCTACAATTACAACAATTGCACCAACAGGTACTATTTCTATCATATCTAACGCATCTAGTGGTATCGAGCCATACTTTGCACTTGCATACTTTAGAAATGTTATGGATAACAACAAACTACCTGAAGTAAACCCATACTTTTTAAAAATCTCTAAAAGCGAAGGATTTTATAGCGAAAAATTAATGGAAGAAGTAGCTGATTGCGGTAACATACACGGTAACGATAACGTACCTCAAAAATGGCAAGATATTTTCGTTACATCACATGAAATATCACCAGAATGGCACGTTAAAATGCAAGCGGCTTTCCAAAAATATACTGATAACGCTGTTAGTAAAACTGTAAACTTTGAAAATAGCGCTACAATTAAAGATGTTGAAGATGCATACATGCTTGCATATGACCTACACTGTAAAGGTACTACAATTTACCGTGATGGTAGCCGTGATGGACAAGTTTTAAATATCGGTAAAGCAGATGAACCACAAACTGCTATTCCTGAGCCAGCAGTTGCTAAACCAAAAGAAAGACCAGCAGTATTAATAGGTAAAACTATCGAAATGACTACAGGCTGTGGCAAAATGTACGTTACTATCAACCAAGATAGCGAAGGCAACTTGTTTGAAGTATTTACTAGCATTGGTAAAGCAGGCGGTTGTGCACAAAGCCAATCAGAAGCTATCGGTAGACTTATATCTACTTCACTAAGGGCAAATGTCGAGCCAGAAGTTATTATTAAGCAATTAAAAGGTATCTCTTGCCATATGAAACATGGCTTTGGAGCTAATACAATATTATCATGTGCAGATGCTGTTGGTAAAGCGTTGGAATCAGCACTTGAAAACCCTGTTGAAGTTACTGTTGCACGTCAATCAGTTACAGTTGACACATTACTCGAAAAAATGGACGGTAAAAAATCAGGTAAGCGTTCTGTATCAAACGGAGCTTGCCCTGATTGTGGTGGCCCAGTTGAATATATTGAAGGTTGCAACGTGTGTCACTCTTGCGGTTACTCACACTGTAGCTAATAATAATTAATAATTAAGCATATTAGAAAACCCCATTTGTAAAAAAATGGGGTTTTTATTTTTGAATTAAGTAATTCTTCTTAGATATTTGGAAAGCACTTCATGCAACTTTTGCTCTACAATAGGTTTTATTAAAATATAATCCATACCAGCATGTAGTATAAGTTCGCTATCTTCTTTCATTACATTTGCTGTTAAGGCAACTATAGGTGTGTATGAAAGCCCGTATGCTTGTTCATACCGTCTAATATCTTTTGTAGCAGAAATACCATCTTGCTCTGGCATATTTATATCCATTAAAACTAGATCATACTTTTCAGTTTTAAATTTTTCAACAGCTAGGCGACCATTAGTAACAATATCAAGTTCAATAGAAAAATTACTTAACATAATTTCTATTAGTTTGCTATTAATATCATTATCTTCCGCTATTAATACTTTACCATTATATTTTTTATTTTTTATCTTATCTGTGTTTGGTAATGCCTCAGCTGTTTTTGTTTTACCTTCTAGCAACTTATATAGTTTACCATTTGATAATGGGTAAAAACCAACTATAGTATCTAGTTGTCTAAGTTTCTCGCCAATTTCGGTCCTAATTGGATATGACAATAACGATATTACTAAATCAGGAAACTGATTTCTTACACTTTCAATATCTGCGATTTTATCTTCATTAAAAAACAAATCATATATTTGTAAATGTGTTTCGCCAACATTATCACTAATAAAATGCTGATACGTTTTATAAAAATTACTTTTGACACCAATTATTTTATAAGTATCGGCTATTTCGTTTGCTGCAACTTCATTATCAAATAAACACGCTATAGTAACACGATTTTTTCTGTTAAAAACTTCATCTTGTTCTTGCGTGTATGTAAACTCAAGTGGAAAATAGAATTTTGTGCCTACATTTTGTTCGCTATCAACATCTAGGTCACCACCCATTAATTGAACAAGCTTATGTGCGATAGCAAGCCCTAACCCAGAACCACCAAAACGTCTACTAACTGATGAATCTGCTTGTGTAAACGGTTTAAAAATATATTTCATATTATCTTTTGATATGCCAATGCCTGTATCTGTCACAGAAAATAATATCTGAACTGTACCATCATATATATCAATAACATTTGCACGAAAATATACCGAGCCACCGCTATTCGTAAACTTTATGGCATTACTTAATAAATTTGTTAAAACCTGCTTAATGCGAAGTTGATCGCACTTGACTTTAGAAGGTATATTAGCATCTATTGACGCATATAAGTAGACGCCCTTTTCTTTAGCAGCAGCAATAAATAGCCTAATAAGTCCTTCTATATCTTGAACAAGGTCAACATTTCTATATTCTAGCAATATTTTATCACTTTCTATTTTAGCAAAATCAAGTATAGAGTTAATAATCTCGATAAGACTTTCAGCACTAGTGTTAATAATTTTTAAATATTCTTTGCCTGTGTTATCTTTAACATATTCATTCATTAATGCAAGAAAACCAAGCATGCCATTAAGTGGTGTCCTAATTTCATGGCTCATTGTTGCAAGAAATGTACTTTTTGCTTGATTAGCAACTTCTGCTGATGAAAGTGCTGCACGTAGTTCTTCGTTAAGTTTACGTTCAGAAGTGTTGTCGTAAAATATCCCAACTAGATGTTTGAGGCCATCGTCCTCATTTATCATAGAAGTACCTTTTGTAACGATAGTACGCCTTATGCTAGCGACATCACGTTCATATTCTAGTTGTTCAAGCTTACCATTGCTGTTATTACACCTAACAAAGAAGTCCTTAACAGCCTCGACATTGAAGTAACTAACTTCACCCATGAAATCTTCGAATGGGACAATTTCACGCGTGTCAGTATGTGCAAGATACTTTTTAAGCAATGTAGATAAGTAAATAGTGTTTTTAGCAACATTAATATCCCAAATGGCGATACCGCTAACCTCAAGAGCCTTAAGTATCCTATCTTTCGATGACTTTAGTGAAATATATGAGTAATGGTTTGTAATAAAATTAGATAATAGCCCAACAACTACTGAAATACAGTGCGTTAGCATCTCACTGTCTAATACATTTATATTACTATCAAAAATAATATTTCCCCAATTTGAATATTCATCATTTACAGGGCATATATATACATTGTCTGTATGAAAAAATGGTAAAATATTATCAAATATTTCTGTGTGAGTATTACGATTAATATGAATATACTTGTTATCGGCAGAACGCTCCGAATAATTAATCTCGTTCAGTAAGCGGGTTAATACTTCTTGTGACAACAATTCAGCAAAGCTGTCAAGAGTTTTTGAATTATCAGTAGACCATGAATGTAGATGTTTGAATACGGTTTTATCATCGTTGTCATTATACAGTGTTCTATAAACATTGACACTTTCACATTTAATTATAGAAGAAAAAATATTAAGAATATTATCTAGCTTCACCTCAAATACTTCGTTTGAAGATATAATGTCATAAATTTGTGATAAATGCTTAATAAAATCCTCTTGTGACAAAGTCATAAATACACCTGTAATTTTACCGTTGTTGCAAAATTTAATAATATATATATTGTAAAAATATTAACAATACAATTTTGCTCTAATTAATTATAACATATTTTTTTATTATTGCAATCACAATAGACATTAATCAATAAAGTAATTGCAAAGTTATTCATTTTAATGTAACGTGTGTGATTGATATGGAGGTCGTATATGACATTTGATAATGAGTATCTTAAAGAACTTGAAAACGCTTCACAAATGAAACAAGCCGTTTACAATTATTTATACAGAGTATTTGTAAATGTGCCTACAAACGATTTTGTTGGAGTTACAAAACAATTTAATACACTAATTAATGAATTAGCAAGCTTTTTAGACTCTGCTAAACTTAAAGAAGCAGTCAATGTATTTAACGAATATGATAAGCTTGAATCTAGCGCTACTGACATAGATAAATTTCTTGAAAAACAAAATGTTGAATACACTAGCTTATTCTTACTTGGTGGCTCTAGCGTTCCAACATCAGCATCTGTATATTTATCATCTGATGGCCTTATTAAAGGTAATGCATGGGAAAAAATAGTTGCAATATATAATTCTAGAAAATTTAAAATGCCAGAAGATTTTAAAGAGCCAGAAGATCATATCGCTATCGAACTTTTATACCTACAAAAGCTTAATGAAGCAGTTTATACTGTTATACAAGATGGCACTACTGAATATATTATGCCATTGCTAAAAGATCAAAAAACTTTTCTTGATGAAAATATTTTACCATGGGCTAATAAGTTTGCAGACGCATTAGCTCAAAAAGCTAATAAAGATAATAGCTTATTTTACGCATCTGCCCTAGTTATGACAGAGTTTCTTCAATATGACCGTGACTTGATTGAAGAATTTGCATTAGAGAACGACTAATAACACCAAAGCTTAGTTTGTGATATTTGCAAGCTAAGCTTTTTTATACCTCTACAACTATTTTTTCAACACTTTCATCATATTATTAAAAGAATATACGCAGACATACATGTTACTAATACAGAATTTTTTTAACATATTGTAAAATCTAACATCGTTTTATTATTTTTCATAACCTTAACAAACTAATTAGAGTACTTATTCCTATGATTACAAGCACTTAAACAATTTTTATCTATTTAACTTATTACAAAATAATATATCATTATATGTTAATAATATTTATAAAAGCATATTTCATGTATTATCATAAGTATCTGATAACTATAAGTATTATGATGTAATAAAATGATTGTTCTAAAATATGACAATATTAATGCTTGCATTTTCACATCGTATATAATATTATATTTTAAGTTGTAATCATAGATTACGCTAATTTTTTTTCGGAGGAGAAAGTAAAATGAAATTTTTTAAGATGTTTTTAATCACATTAGTAGCAGTTGCTATAGCATTACCTGTTATGGCTCAAAAAACTGAATTTGTTACTATTGGTACTGGTGGGATCACTGGTGTTTATTACCCTACTGGTGGTGCTATTGCACGTATTCTTACTAAGAATGAAAAGCAGCACAAAATTCGTGCTACAGTTCAAGCAACTGGCGCATCTGTTTTCAACGTAAACGCTATCATGGCTGGCGATATGGATTTTGGTATCACTCAATCTGACCGCCAATATCAAGCATACAATGGCTTAGACGAGTGGGCTGGCAAACCTCAAAAAGAACTTAGAGCTTTATTTAGCCTTGCTCCAGAAGCAATCACATTAGTTGTATCAGAAGATTCTGGTATCAAAACTTTAAAAGATGTTAAAGGTAAAACAATCAATATTGGTAACCCTGGTTCTGGTAACCGTCAAAATGCTATTGATGTTATTGAAGCTGCTGGCTTAAATGTTGAAAAAGACCTACGTGCAGAAGGCGTTAAAGCTGCGGATGCACCAAAAATGTTACAAGATTCTCGTATCGACGGTTTCTTCTATACAGTTGGTCACCCTAACGGTAACATTAAAGAAGCTACTGCTGGTAAAAGAAAAGCTAGAATAGTTGATATTACTGGCATGGATAGTGTATTAGCTAAGTCTCCATACTACTCTATGGTTACTATCAAAAAAGAAAACTATCCAGAAGCTACAAACACTTCTGACGTTACTACTATTGGTATGGTTGCTACACTTGTAACACATGCTGATGCTAAAGACGAAGTTGTTTACAACCTAACTAAACAAGTATTTGAAAACATTGATGAGCTTAGAACACTACACCCTGCTTTAGCTAACCTTACTAAAGAAGGCATGGTTAAAGGTCATAGCGCACCTTTCCACCCGGGCGCATTAAAGTACTACAAAGAAGTAGGACTTGTTAAGTAATATAAAAAAATAAAATTATAGTCAACAGAAGGAGCGTTAAATATATGAACGAAAAAAACTTGATACCTGACGGAGAAGTTGTTGAACAACAGTTTTCCATCAGAATTGCAATTTCGGCTATCATTGCCTTCTGTTGGTCTATTTTTCAAATTTCGATTGCAAAGTTACACCGCATCACAATAATTGATTGGGCTTTAGGTATTGCATCATCATTATCTGCATTATATTTAGTTATCTACTATAACGATATTGCAGCACGTGCTGGTAGCCCTACTACTATGGATATTGTTGTCGGTGTTATCCTTATTGGTACACTACTGGAGGCTACTAGACGTACAGTTGGTCCAGCGTTACCATTTATTGTTTCATTTTTTACTGCGTATTCGTTTTTAGGTCCGTGGCTACCTGATGTATTAGCATGGAAAGGTGTTTCCATGTCACGTTTTATTGCTCAAATCACGATGGATACCGAAGGTATTTACGGTGTTCCTTTACAAGTTTCAGCAAGTATAGTCTTTTTATTCGTATTATTTGGCACAATGCTCGATAGAGCTGGTGGTGGTGAGTTTTTTATTAAAATAGCACTCGCACTACTAGGACAATTTAGGGGTGGTGCTGCAAAAGCTGCCGTTGTGGGTAGTGCTTTAACCGGTATGGTTTCAGGCTCTAGTATCGCAAATGTTGTTACAACGGGAACTTTTACAATACCATTGATGAAGCGTTTAGGTTATCCGCCTACAAAGGCTGCCGCTATCGAAACTGCATCAAGTACAAATAGCCAACTTGCACCACCTATCATGGGTGCTGCGGCATTTATCATTGCAGAGTATGTAAACATACCGTACGTTGAAGTTGCAAAAGCGGCTGCAGTGCCAGCATTTGCAGCATATGCATCGCTATTATGGATTACCCACGTTGAAGCATGTAAACTTGGACTTAGAGGGCTTCCAAAAGCAGAATTACCACCATTATGGAAAACATTTAAGGGTGGTTTATACTTCTTACTACCGCTTGGTGTATTAATATTTGAACTTGTTGTTTTAGCACGTTCACCAGAGCGTTCTGTCTTTAGAGCTATTGCTTTCTTAGCATTATTAATGTTAATAGTTGATCCAATTAAAGCATACATGAACAAACAACCACTAAAACCAGCTATACAAGAAGCGATAGTTAATTTGCTTGCTTCACTCTCTGCTGGTGCAAAAAACATGTGTGGTGTTGCATTAGCGACTGCTTCTGCTGGTGTTATTGTTGGTGTTATTTCACTTGGCTTAGGGCAACAAATTACATATCTTGTTGAGTTATTATCTGGTGGTAACGTATTTATATTAATCGGTATCACAGCGTTAGCAAGTTTAATATTAGGTATGGGCTTACCAACTACTGCAAACTATATTATTATGGCATCGCTTACTGCGCCGATAATGGTTCAAGCTGGCGCAAGTTTAGAGCTATTTGGTGCTGCTTTTATCGTACCATTATTAGCTAGCCATATGTTCTGTTTCTATTTTGGTATATTAGCAGATGTTACACCACCTGTTGGATTGGCAGCTTATGCTGGTGCGGCTATTGCAAATGCTAACCCTATCAAAACAGGCGTACAAGCATTTATTTATGATATTCGTACAGCAATATTACCGTTCTTTTTCTTCTTCAACCACGATATTTTACTATGGAAAATAGATAGTATTCCGTTATCCATATTGATTTTTGCTATGACCAGCTTTGGCGGTATGGCATTTGCATCATTAGTTCAAGGTTGGGTAATCACTAAGAACAATATTATTGATAACTTATTCTTGCTTGCTGCAACATTTGTGTTCCTATTCCCAGCGTTACTAACAATGACAATAGGTATGCCATTTGAGCTACGTTTTATGGGTTACCTAGCAGGTATCGGCTTGACTGTTGCAATAGTTCTTATGCAATATATCAGAATTAAACGCAATCCAGAAAGACATGCAGAATATATGACACCAAAAGTTATTGAAGAACAATAAACATTATTGCCACCGCATAAAAACGGTGGCTTTTTTAATGCCCTATTTGCTAATAATGCTTTCTTTCTTTAGCTGGTTATGCTATTTCTAACATCTATGAAATCAAAATTATATTTATTTTTCAGATCAATTTACCGCTACTCATATTATAAATTAATAATACCAATAAAACGTGAAAAACGTGGCGCAGAATATATTGCACGTGGCACAGCTGTTGGATTATTTTTTGCCTTTACACCTATTGTATGGCAAATGAATATTGTGCTATTGTTTTGGATATTTGCTAGATTATTTAAGTGGCAATTTAGTTTGCCTATCGCTCTCGCTTGGACGTGGGTAAGCAACGCAGCAACAAACTTACCCTTATTTTACTTATACTTTATTACTGGTAGGATAATAACCGGCAACTTTGATTTAGGTAGTTATGGTGAGTTTATATCGTTTTTCAATAACGGATTATGGGACGGTTTGAAAGCAGTTTTTGCATCTTGGGGTGTAGATATATTAATAGGTAGCTTTTTTTATATGGTTACAGCGTCAACTATTGGCTATATAACAACATACAGATGGGCAAAAAAACGTAAAATCTAATTTTTAATATCAAATAGTATCTTAACTGATTTATTATTAACTAACTTATCAGTCAAAATGCCTGTCAAAACACCACTAGCAATTGATATTAATAGTAAAATCCCAGCAATTTTTGTATAAATCAACCCATTAATATATAGAGTACTTGCAACTGATAACTGAACAAACATATGCGTAAATGCGCCAGCAACGCCAAGCGATAACGCTGTTGTTCTATCTTTTAGTAATTTGAAAATAAGTAACATAACTATAAAAGCAGCTACAGTTGAAGGCAACCCAAGCGATAGTTTGAACAGAAAGTTGCCAGCAAATATTGGAACGAGAAAGCTTTTTAATAACATAACAGAGAACGCCATCCTAACATTTGCAAGGTACAGCATAATCATAATAGGTAAGTTAGATAACCCAAGCCTTATGGCAGGAACAGGCATAGGGATAAAGTTTTCCATTATACCAAGTATTATGGAGCTAGCAGCAAATAGCCCAACTAATACAGCGTTATTCACCTTCACTTAACGCCCCTGTGCAATCAACTAGCAACGCAGTTGAGTTTGGCATACATATAACCATATCACCACAATTTGTAGCCCAACCCATGTTCATACATACATGGTCGGGACAATCAGCCTCGATAACTCTTGCGCTACCATCAACTACTTCTACAAGTATATTTTCACCTATATTATGTGTATTGTAATATATATCTTGAAAGTCTTTGCTTAAATCAATAATATCATTTTTGAATGGTAGTACAATTTCATCATATTTATACATAATTACAAGTTTTTTAGCTCTTGCATCGCTAGGTTTAAATATAAGTACGCATGATATTGCTATAAGTGATATAACAATAACATAATCAAGCATTTTAAATTTTGATAGTAACGATTTAAGCTTCATTATTAACCCTTTTCTTACTGCCTCTATTTAAAAATTTTGAAACAAGTGTCAGCACCAACCTTAGTGGTAAACTATCTAAATCTTTGTGAGCTTCACTCAATTTCTGTGGTATTTCAATATGTTGTGGGCAATGTTTAACGCACTTCATGCAAGATGTGCATAAATCTGCACCAGATTTAATGCCAGATAAAAGCCCTATGCTACTATTTAAGTATTGCATACGTGGTATAGAACTATTGAAAAAGTATTTACTGTTGTAATTGCTAAAAGTGCCAGATATATCAACACCAAATGGACATGGCATACAGTAATCACAGCCTGTACAAGGTACTTTCATCAACTCGTTATATACTTTCTTGACTTCATCAATAACTGCTATTTCATCATCACTCATGCAACCTATTTCTGTTTCGTTAGCGACCCTTATATTTTCTTTAATATGTTCAATATCGTTCATGCCACTAAGCACGATACCGACTTCTTTTTGGTTCATTATCCAGCGTAACGCCCAATAAGCTGGTGAGCGTTTTTCAGGATATTTATTAAATAAGCTTTTAACTTTATCAGGTGCATTCGCTGCTAGGCTACCGCCTCTGAGTGGCTCCATAATAATGACACCAACACCACGTTCATAAGCTTTTTTAAGCCCTGCTAGCCCTGCTTGATAGTATTCATCAATGTAGTTGTATTGAATTTGGCAAAAATCCCAGTCGTAATCTTCAAGAATTTTTATAAACTCTTCTGGTCTGCCATGGAACGAAAATCCGATATATCTTATTTGTCCACTTTTCTTTTTTTCGTCTATAAAGTCTAGTATGCCAAGCGATTTTAGCTTTTCCCAACCGTTTAAGCTATCAAGTGTATGCATTAAATAGTAGTCTAAATAATCTGTATCGAGTCGCTCTAGCTGAGTTTTGAAATACTTTTCGATATGTTCAGGTTTGGCAACTAGGTACGCTGGCAATTTATCTGCAATATAAACTTTTTTTCTAATATCGTACTTTTTGATAAATTCGCCAAGCACAACTTCACTTTTACCACCATGATAAATATATGCAGTATCAAAATAGTTTACGCCGTTTTCATATGCATAATACATTTGTTCAAACGCAAGTTCTTTATTGACACGTCCACCACTTTTTGTAGGAAAACGCATACAGCCGTAAGATAATAATGATAAATCATCACCATCTTTAACAAGTTTTCTATACTGCATTTATCTACCCCCTAGCCTACTTTGAGTTTGTCGTCCTAAACCTTGTGCCTGTTGGTGTATCTATAAGTTCTATTCCTTTTTCAGCAAGTTCATTACGGATAGAGTCAGATAATTCAAAGTTTTTATCCACCCTAGCTTGCTTACGTTTTTCTATAGCTTGTTGAAGTTCATCTTCTGATATTGGTAAATTTGCCCTAAACCATTCATCAGGTGTGTGGTTGATAACACCAAGCACACTTTTAACACGTTCCATAATCTTTGCTGTGGCGTCTTTCAACAATTCATAGCTTTCTGCATTTGGTTTATTCGCTAATATAGTGTTACCCATACGCACAACCTCAAAAAGCGATGCAACAGCTTTCGGTGTGTTAAAGTCATCTAGCATTGCTGATGTAAAATCGTTATCAAACTTTTCTAGCATTTTTTCAACTTCTGCTGATAAATCTTGGCTTTTTTTAACAACAACTGTGTTATTAAGCTCATCAAGGTAAATATATATTCTACTAAGCGCTGATGTAGCTTCTTGTAGTTTATCTTCGGCGTATTCTAACGGTTGTCTATAGTGCGTCATTAAGAATAAAAATCGCATCGCTTCTGGGTGGCATATTTTTAACACATCACGTATAGTAAAAAAGTTGTTTAATGATTTTGACATCTTTTCTTTGTTAATATTAACAAATCCATTATGTACCCAATAATTAGCAAGTGGTGCACATGTTATAGCTTCAGATTGTGCAATCTCGTTTTCGTGGTGAGGGAATATTAAATCTTGCCCGCCTCCATGTATATCAATTTGAGTGCCTAATATAGATTCACTCATAACGCTACATTCAATATGCCAGCCGGGTCTACCCTCGCCCCATGGTGATGTCCATGAAGGCTCACCCGGTTTAGCTGATTTCCATAACGCAAAATCGAGCGGGTTTTCTTTTTTATCGTTAATATCTACCCTTGCACCAGCCATTAAATCATCAAGATTTCTGCCTGATAGTTTGCCATATTCATCAAACGACTTAACCCTAAAATATACATCGCCATCAATAGCATAAGCATGCCCTTTTTCAATAAGTTGCTCACAATAAGATATCATACCAGCTATAAAATCTGTTGCTTGCGGAGTGACATCAGGGCGTAAAATATATAAGCTATCCATATCTACATCATGCTCATTAATAAATTTATCTGCCAACTCGCGCCAGTTTTCGTTATTTTCGTTAGCTCGGTTAATAATTTTATCATCAATATCAGTATAGTTTTTAACAAACTTCATATCATAGCCAGCATCAACAAAAGTTCTTCTGATAACATCAAAAGCGACAGAACTTCTAGCATGACCGATATGAGTATAATCGTACACCGTAACACCACAGACATACATAGTAACTTTATCTTTTATTATTGGCTTAAATTCTTGCTTGCTAGATGTCATTGTGTTGTATAATGATATCGTATTCATATTAATATCTCCTATTTATTGAAACTCAACCGATGCTTCAATCAATTTTTTTGTATAATCAGATTTAGGGTTGTTTAGAATATCTGACGTTTTGCCATATTCTACAAGTTGCCCTTTGCACATAACTGCAATTTCATCGCACAGGTAAGATACGACAGCCAAGTTATGCGATATAAGAATAAATGTTGTATTATTTTTGCTTAACTCTTTCATAAGGTTAAGTATTTGCGCTTGTACAGAAACATCAAGCGAGCTAACAGGCTCATCAGCAATAATAAGCTCTGGCTCTAGTGATAACGCACGTGCAATAGAGACCCTTTGACGTTGCCCACCAGAAAACTCGTGTGGATAGCGGTTTAAATGCTCTGGCGATAACCCAACCATATCCATAAGTGATTGCAACCTACTATTAATATCAACGCTATCTTTAGTTATATGACGCTTAATACCATCAGATATAGCACTTTTAATAGTAAGTTTTGGGTTTAAGCTATTGTGTGGATCTTGATAAACCATTTGAACATTTTTACGATACATCTGTATATCATTTTTACTAATATTGTTTACATTTGTACCTTTATAAAAAATGTTGCCACTATCAGCATTATATATATTGCAAATCATACGTGCGATAGTAGTTTTTCCGCTACCAGATTCACCAACTATACCAATATTACAACCTTTGTTAACACTTATTGATACATTATCAACAGCTTTAAACAATGCACCTTTTGCGAACATGCCACCAGATGCATTAAAAAGCTTAGTTACATTTTCTAATTTTACTAAATTTTCCATCAATAAATAGCTTAATGCACCATGCAAAAATGTCAATAGTTATTATATATTAGCGACACATTTTTTACTTTTTCGTTTACTTTTAAACCTTGGTTTGTTCGATAATCCATTGA
>CAYJIW010000013.1:0-3630 GCA_964370335.1 uncultured Deferribacteraceae bacterium | reverse complement strand
ATAATATAAATTAACAAAACTATATTGGAAGTTGAATGTACACAATACTACTAACAATTATACGTATCATTATTACACTCGCTGGTATTTACATGTTTTTCTACACTAGGCGAGTTATACCTAATAGTTTTCCGAAAAGTAGAATAGTTATTCCATTTGCATTAAGCGTAACATTGATAATACTTGGCATTAACGACCCTACAAGCGATATTGCAATCTCGTTTATGTATATTACTATTGCTAGTTTTGCTTATGGCGTATTTATGCAGATAGCGTTTCATAAAAAACATATTGATAGCAAAATCCACTACCTTATACCTATATTTATTATGGCTATATTTATTGCATATGGTTTTTTCAACGCACAAGATATTAAACGCACAGATTATGTAATAGAAACAGATAAAATGTACGATAATGAGAGCATCGTTATTGCAATGTTTGCAGATACTCACTTGAACTCTGTATTTGACTCCACTCATTATACCACGGCATTAAAAGAAATAGAGCAGATAAAGCCAGATATTTTACTGTTAGTTGGCGATATTTATGAAGAAGCAACACTTATCAAAGATATGAATAAGTTTAGTAGCGAACTAGGAAAACTAAATTTTAAATACAGTACATACTATGTTTATGGCAACCATGATACAGGAATATACTTACGTAATCCTAAACATATTACAGAAGCTATCGTTAAACAATCGCTTGAAGAAAATGGTATAATAATCTTGAAAGATGAAACTGTACTAATTGATAATATGTTTTACATCGTTGGCAGAATGGATAAAACTGTAGACAAAAAACGTGCCGATATTAACGACCTTGTAACTAATATTGATAAATCTAAATTTATTATCATGCTAGATCATCAGCCAATATCGCTATCAGAAAGTGCCGAAGCTGGTGGCGATTTAATATTGTCAGGACATACGCATAACGGGCAAGTTTTTCCGCTTGGAATAATTACACGCTTACGTAACCATTACGATGTTGTTTATGGCGCAAAAACTTTAGATAATACAACAATGATTGTAACAAGCGGTATGGGTGCATCAGAATCTGCACTTAGAACTGAAGGTATTTCAGAGTATTTAATAATTACAATTAAAGGTATAAAAGCCTCAAGCGATTATATTGAATAACCGCTTGATAGCTAAATAATTTATGGAGGAAAGGTACCATAAATTAATGCTTTGTAGATAATAACCTTAAATTAAAATTTGATAGAGAAAAATTGTTTGGCGACTGCCAACGTGTTGACCTAATTGTTTTTGCTTCATTTTGACAAGTTGCTTTTGACATTTGTGCAGCAGTGTCCTCATCAATGTGAAATTCTTGCTCTACTAACCTTCTTATATCCTCATCAATAATGCCTGTAACCCATTCTGGATATTGAAATTTTAAATTATCACTATTTGTATCTTTCTTCTTTAATGCTTCACGACATTCATTACAAAACGCCCTTTTTACGCTTTTTGCTTTTGGCATAAATTCTTTAGAGCATTTAAGACATTTAATCATATTTGGTGGCATTGTTTTTGCAAACTCAACAAACTCAACCATATCCTCAAGTTGAAATCCATAAATTTTATACCTGTTATAAAATGCAACTGTTTGGATACCACGTTTTGTGGCGAACTGAGCATAAGATATACGTTTTTCAGATAATATTATATCAAGCTCCTTCATAAGTTTGTCATACGCTTTAATGTTTTTCTGTTTGTTCATAAGCATTATGCCTCCAAGTATTGAACTAAAATATATTATATTCACAATTTGTATATTTTAGTTTAATTCATAAGATGCACAAAGTCAACGTATTGTTAATTATAAGCATATTTGGTGATGTTATCTAATTCTATAATGTTGATAAATAAAGGAATAAAATATAGATGAGAAATAATTTATATGGATTTGTGTTTACTATATATTAATAAATAATTGTCTATTTATAAGAATATCAATAAAAAAACCGCTATAAATATAACTAATTTATAACGGTTAAGTATGGTTATACGCTTCACATCGCTGTGAAAATTAATCGTGATTGATTGCCATTGTTTCAATTAATTCGTTCATGCTATCAATTAGCTCGCTGATAGTATTACTACTTATGCTAGATAGTGCCTCATCACTACTATTGCCTAACAACTCGTTTAATTGTTCAACTGTATCAGAAAAATGTGCTAAATTACGGTGGTTACTTAATAACAACGCCGCACTTTCAAGCAATAAATCTATCTCGTCAGATTCTAGCAATGCTAGTTGTCTTTGTATTTCTTCGTTAGTGTTATCAATTATTTTAATCATGTTATCACCTTATATTATATTATTTAATAATATTGAAGCAAATTATATGCCAAATAACAAACATACTAATTTTAATACAACAAAAGCCTATAAACAAGTTACAGGCTTTTATAGTTAGGAAACAATTTCCTTATAATATTTTAGATAACGACTCCACAATATAATCTTGGTCATCTTCTTTTAAGAATGCACTCATTGGCAAACTCATTATCTCCGATGCAACTTTTTCTGATATACTTAACGAGCCAGATATGCTTGCGTTACCTTCAAAACACTCTTGCATATGTAGTGGTATAGGGTAATGTATTGCAGTAGGTATCCCCTTTTCGTTCAACAACTTTGCAACGCTATCCCTATCTTTCACACGTATTGAATATTGAGCATATACGCTTGTTTTGCCAGCAGGAATGTATGGTGTAACGACTTTATCACCACTAATGGCAGAGTTGATTTTATTCGTATATGCGTTACCAATAGCGATACGGTTATCTTTTTCAGCATCAAAGTATTTTAGTTTAACATTTAATATTGCGGCCTGCATAGCATCTAGTCTACCATTTACACCAACATATTTATGTTTATATCGCTCAATTTGCCCATGATTACGTATGCTAGCGACTTTTGCAGCTAGTTCGTCATCATACGTAAAAAAAGCGCCACCATCACCAAAACAGCCTAATGGCTTAGATGGAAAAAAGCTAGTGCAAGCTGATGAATATAAATTACAACTTTTTAATCCGTTATCTTCTGCGCCAAAACTTTGGCAAGCATCTTCAAATAACAAAATATCTTTCCTATCTTTTATAATTTCGCTAAATGCTTTCATATCGGCAGGTAACCCATATAATGACACAGGGATAATAGCTTTTGTTTTTGGAGTTATTGCTGCTTTTGTTTTTTCAACATCTAGGTTATACGTTTTTTCATCAATATCTACAAAAATAGATTTAGCACCTAGTAGTGCAACAACTTCTGCAGTGGCAATAAATGTAAACGGAGTAGTAATAACTTCATCGCCGGGCTTTATACCATGTGCCATTAACGCTATCATTAAAGCATCTGTGCCAGAAGATATTGATATTGCGTGCTTTGCACCTGTATAACTTGCAAGCCCTTGCTCAAGCTTTTCTACTTCTGGACCCATAATATATTGTGTAGAGTTCATAACATTAATAACTGCCTCGTCAAACTCTGATTTGTACTGTAAGTATTGAGATTTTAAATCTGCAAACGGAATATTTCTCATAATAATCTCCTAATGTTTATCATTCATACTATAATATTTTTAACATTTAATTGCAATAACAACGTAGCAAT
>CAYJIW010000012.1:0-30392 GCA_964370335.1 uncultured Deferribacteraceae bacterium | reverse complement strand
TTGCAGATTACCATCTTGTAATAATTTTTGTTCCACGTTTTGTTACTCTCTTACTTTTTATATAATTTTATGTTTCGTTCGGTATCGTTAATAACCGACATTTCTACAATAAATGGGTTATTGATGACGCTATCAATATCTTTAAACTTATCAGCCCATTCAATAATGATTGTACCTTCTTCCTCTATTAATTCATAAAACCCTGTCATATCTAGCTCTTCATCAGACTCTATACGATACAAATCAAAGTGCAGCATTTGCTTACTACCATGGACGTACCTATTTGCGATAGAAAATGTAGGACTATATACGACAGGGTCAAACCCTAAGTGTTTCGCAATATATTTAACAAGTGTAGTTTTACCTGCACCAAGTGTGCCTTGTAAATATACGACGCTTCCCTCAATCATAGGAGCAATTTCCATAGCAATAAGTTCAGTATCTTTTTCACTCAGACTTTTTGTACTGTATTTCATATAGCACCTCCATAAAATAGGCGTAGTATTGGTTAAGATATATCCTTTGCTTGATCAATAAGCATAACAGGTATATCGTCATTAATTTCGTATGCTAGTTTACATTTATCACATACTAAAGTGTTCTCATCATTAGATAGTTTTACAGAGCCTTTGCACTTTGGGCAGGCGAGTATATCAACTAAATCTTTATTTATCATGTAATAACTCCTTATTATCGAGTAAGTTTATAAATTTATTAGTATATTCATTTGCAGTTTCTATGTAATTATTAACATGGTATTCGTAACAATGCAAGCATAGACGATGAAAATCATCACCACCATATAGCCTATCACCTAATATTGCATGCCCACTTGCAGCACAAAATGCACGCACTTGATGCCTAGCAGCTTTTTCAACCTCAACTTCAATTAGCGAATATTTTCCGTTATACTTTATTTTACGCATTATTGTATGGTTGCCTTTATTATCTTTTATTACTTGCACACTTTTACGTTTATTTGCGTCTATACTCCATGCTACATCAACAATAGCTGGAAAATCTCCACTAACTATAGCTAGATACTTCTTTTTTAATTTAGTAATGTTATAGCCGGCTTTTACACATGCAATAACTCCATCGACTTCATAATCTAGCCTAGATAATCCGACATAGTTATCGAGTGTATCAACAATATCACTCATGGTTAATTCGTCACTTTTGCGTAGACGTTCATAGTGCATGAATGGTGGTTTATACAAAAATATTATGTCGTTATGCTTAGATAAAACGTAATCGTCTATATTAAATTCAAGCATTTTATCATCTTGCGATAGTGTTATTGTGTCGCTAACAAGTACGTCAATATCTTTTGTAGTTATGTTATCGTTTACTTTAACTAGGCCATTTTTAATAGCTTCTTTAGCTTCTCGTCTAGATATTTTGTATAGTGTTACAAGCTGTATTGATAATCTCATACTTTTTTATATCATAATATGTTGAAAGATTTCAAGTAATGTGTAATATATATTATATGATTGAATACAGATTACTAAATATGCCACAAGGGCTAGCAGAATTACTTGAAGAAGCAGAAATATTTGTAGCAGAAGAAGAATTTAAAGGCGAAAAGTCTTATCTAATATATTCTTACGACGATATTTCTGATATCTTAAACGAACTTAATATCGAATATACTTCAACACATGCAGAGGAAACAGGTTGGGAAGATAAATGGAAAGAGTATATTAAGGAAGATTGGTTAACTGATAACGTATATTTTATTTTTGAACCAAAATCGTTTGAAGATGGTAGAAAAACTATTTATATCAATCCAGCATTAGCTTTTGGTACTGGCGCACACGCTACAACTAAAATTGCAGCACGGTTGCTAGAAAAAGTATCTACGGGCAATACAGTTTTAGATATTGGTACAGGTAGTGGAATTTTAGCTATACTAGCATCAAAAAGTGGTGCGACACACGTTGAAGCGTTCGATATTGACGAACAAGCACTACCAAACTGTATAGAAAATATTAATAATAACAACTGTGATAATATTAAAGCATGGGCAGGCGAATTATCTGATATTAAACAAGAAAATACGTATGATGTTATCTGCGCAAACATTATTTCTAGTGTTTTGCTTACATTAAATGATAAAATTATATCACACGCAAATAAGTATATTGTGTATTCTGGTATATTAATTAGCGAATCTAAGGAAGTTATAGAAAAGCTTTCTGTTGATGGATTTGTCGTTGATGAATACCTTGAAATGAATGAATGGTGTGGCGTAAGGCTCAGGAAAGGATAATATGCACGGTATAAAACGTATATTTTACGATGGTGAACTTAATGGCGTTATCGAGCTTGATAGCGATACATCACGTAAACTAAAAACTGTATTAAGGGCAGAAACTGGCGATAAGGTTGAAATACTATCGCCACAATCGCTTGGTATAGGAGAAATATGTTTAGTTGGTAAGCGTGATGTACAAGTTAGGATAGATAGCGTACGTGATATTGTAAAACCTAGCTATAACCTTACTGTTTACCAATGTATTACAAAGCGAGAATACATGGATTGGATGGTGGAAAAATATACAGAGCTTGGTGTTACAGAAATAGTACCAGTAATATCCAATAGAAGCTTAAAAGATATTAAAGATAATACATTATCACGCTATAAGTCTATTGCAGTTGATGCCAGCCTTCAATCAGAACGTGAAACAGTACCTGTAATATCTAACCCAGTTAATATTATGAAAATAGCTCCTAAACACGATACAAAGCTTCTATTCCATGAGCGTATTGGCGAAAAATGTATGCCAAATAACATAGCAAATAACGTTGCAATGATTATTGGTGCAGAGGGTGGCTTTACTGAAAACGAAACGGAATATTTGCAATCGGTTGGTTTTAATGCATATACTCCTATTGATAGTATATTAAAGGCAGAAACAGCAGCAGTATTGTTTGCTGGGCTTGTGAGGTTGAATATAAAATGACGCATGAAGACTATATGCAACAAGCAATAATTGAAGCTAGAAAAGCATATGACTCTGGCGAAGTTCCTGTTGGTGCAGTTATCGTTAGTAACGATGAGATAATCGGTAGGGGCTACAACAAAAAAGAAGAACTACTTGATGTAACTAGCCATGCTGAAATAGAAGCTATAAAAGACGCATGCAATAATATTAACGATTGGCGGTTGAAAGGTAGCACACTATACGTTACAGCAGAGCCGTGCATTATGTGTTGTGGCGCGATTATTCATTCCAGAATTGATAGGGTAATTTTTGGTATAAAAGAAAAAAAGTTTGGTGGCGTAATAAGTCATGCAGAAATTTTAGATATTAGGACGCTTAACCATAGGGTAGAGTGGCTTTCAGGCGTGCTAGAAGATGAAATATTAATGATGATGACAAACTTTTTTAAAGAAATTAGATAGAAAATTACGATAAATAATAAGGATCTTTATCAACTTTTAACATCATTGCACCTTTTTTGACTTTGTTAAACTCATATTGTGCTAGTTGTATTGCATGCGATAAACTATTGTGAGTTTTAGACTTTAGCAATATACTAAACCTAAATTTATTCTTTATTTTTAATATTTCTGCTTCTGCAGGTCCATAAACTATAACCTCACTACAATTATCTTTAACGACTTTACATATCATTTTAGCTATTTCACGAACTTTGTCATAATCGGTGTGGGTAAGTAATAGCCTTGCAAGCCTTGTATATGGTGGAAACGATGTTGCTTGTCGTCTATTTAATTCAAACTCGTAATATGCGTCTTCGTTATTTAAAATATATTGAAAAACAGGCGAGTTTTCTGCCATAGTTTGTATATAAACTGTACCTTTAAGTAGTTCTCTGCCAGCTCTACCAGCTACTTGAATTAATTGTTGAAACGTACGTTCCGTTGCTCTAAAGTCGTTCATTGCGAGTGCATTATCAATACCTAGTATGCCAACAAAAGTTACATTTGGAAAGTGCAGGCCTTTTGCAATAAGTTGTGTTCCAACAAGTATTTGTGCTTTTTTATTCTCAAAGTCCTTTAAAGATTTCGATAATGACTTTAACCCTGATGTACTATCGGTATCAATACGGATTACATTTTTGGGGAACATTTCTTCCATAAATTCAGCTACTTTTTCTGTGCCTGCTCCCCATTCAATAAAATCTGTTCCACCACATGAGCTACATTTAATATATTTATAATCTGTGTCACAATATCTACAACTACATGTGTTCCGTGACTTATAATAAACAAGCCCTATAGAGCAGTTTAGACATTCTGCTGGCATACCACAATCTTTACAAAATAATGATGTAGAGTATCCCTTTCTATTAAGAAAAAGTATCGCTTGTTCGCCACGTTTAACAGTTTCTGATAGTTTATCATATAGCGGTTCAGATATTAGCCCATTTATTAAATCATGCTTTTTTACATCAATAATTTCTATGTTAGGTAGTGATGCATTGTTGGCTCTATCTTGCATTACGTGTAATATATATTTTCCTGTTGATACATTATACATAGAGTCGACAGAAGGGGTAGCACTACCCATAATGATAGGTATGTTTAGTATTTGTGCATACATGATAGCCATATCACGAAGATGATACGAAGGTGATTCTTCTTGTTTATAGCTTTGTTCATGCTCCTCATCTACTATGATTAAACCTATATTATTTGCCGGTATAAATAATGCACTTCTAGCTCCTATCAAAAACTTTGCATCGCCTTTCGCAAACGATAAAAAAGTTGTAGAGCGTACCTTATCGTTTAGTTTTGAATGGAATATAAGTGGCTCAAAGCCGAAACGGCTACTTATTCGCTCGATTAATTGGGGTGTTAATGATATTTCTGGCACAATATATAAAACTTGTTTGCCATTCTTTATAACATTTTTAGCGGCTTCAAGATATACTTCTGTCTTGCCGCTACCAGTTATTCCATGTATTAAATGGCGTGAAAAATTATCATATTTAATGTCATCTACAATGCTTTGTTGCGTAGCAGTTAATGTGACATTGGTAGTTTCGCAAACTATAGGCGAAAACGGTTCAGCATCTTCAATATTTAAAAGCTTTTCAGATAAAACACCTTGCAAGCATAATCCAAGTGGTGTGCAATAGTAGTTAGATAGTGATGTTAATAACTCAAGCCATGAAGTATTGAATAACGGTTTTTCGTCGTACTTCATTAGTATATTTTTGCAGTCAAAATCTGGCTTAGTTGTTTCAGAATAGACGATGCCGGTTAGTTCTCGTTTGCCAAATGGAACAACAACTCGTTCACCGATTAGTAAAGAACCCTCTGAGGCGTAAGTATATACGCCATCAGTAGGGACACATAACAATACATTATAGTATTTTAATTGTTCAGACATTAAAGTTCTTTATTTTGTACCATTTCTTTAAGTTTACGCTTTAACACCTTACCTGTAGCAGTAAGTGGAATATTATCTATAATATTAATGTGTTTAGGTAATTTAAAGTTAGCAAGATGCTCTTTTAAGTAAGCACGTAGTTCGCCAACATTGATAGTTGTATCTTCTTCAGCTTGGATATAGGCAGATATAACTTCGCCTTGCTCAATAGAAGGTATGCCGATAACTGCACATGCAGCAACATTAGGGAATTTGTAAATGACTTCTTCAATCTCACGTGGGTAAACATTCATACCTTTAGCAATAATTAAATCTTTCTTTCTATCAACAATAGTGATGTAGTTTTCTTCATCCATTGTTGCGTAGTCACCTGTGAATAACCAGCCATTTTTTATAGCATCATCAGTTGCTTTTGGCATTTTCCAGTAGCCTTGCATTACGTTGCCACCTTTAACGATAAGTTCACCAACAGTGTTTCTTGGTAGTTCTGTTTCATCATCGCCAACGATTTTTGCTTCAATATTACATAAAGGTATTCCAACAGTACCGTGTTTTGGTTTGTTTATAGGGTTGAATGCAACAACAGGTGAAGCTTCTGATAATCCGTAACCTTCAACAACAGGTCTGCCAAACTTTGCTTTAAATGCGTCGAATGTTTCCATAGGAAGTGGAGCGCCACCAGATACGTGCATTTTGATAGGATATAAGAATTTTACAAACCATTTTGGCATTGGCGATTTTGCAAGTGCCGCATATATTTGTGGTACGCCAAGAACGAAAGTAGGGCGCTTAAATATAAGTGTTTTCTTAAACGATTTCTTTTTCATATCCATAACTGATGCAAGGATAATCATAGATCCACCAAAAAATATAGGGAATAGCACACATGCAGTAAATGTATATGTGTGGAACATCGGTAACATAACTAAAAATCTATCTTTTTCTGTAGCAGCTAACGCTCCCATACAGCCTTCAAGGTTGATTAACAAGTTTTTGTGTGTTAAAATTGCACCTTTTGGATGCCCAGTTGTTCCTGATGTATAAATAAATATTGCATAATCAGTAACATTAATGCTAGATAAATCTGGACGTTTAGAAGAAGTAATTTTTTTCATCTCGTTAGTTAAGTTTACTGCACCGTTTATAGAGTTATCGTAAGAAAAAACGGTTTTTAATTTTTTGCAACTACCTCTTATGCCTGCAACAATAGCAGAAAATATTGCTTCTGATACGAAAAATTCAGCTTCGCTATCATCAAAAATGTATGTTGCTTCACCTTCTTTTAAAAATGTGTTCATTGGGATAACTGTAGCACCGCAAGATAATAAACCTAAAACAGATAAAACAAACTCTGGCGAGTTGTTAAGCATGATGATAACTTTTGTGCCATTAGTAACGCCATTTTTCTTAAATACTTCTGCAAGTTTAGAAACTACGTCAGCTGTTTCGTTATACGTGTAGACACGCTCTTCAAAGAACATAAATTGCTTGTTTTTGTACTTGTCAACACGAGAAAAAAACATTTGTGGGATAGAATTGTACTCCATAAAAAAAACTCCTTTAAAAAAATTAAAATATATTAAAATTATATTTATAAAAAAAACGTATTAATTCACCAATAGGTAGCCCAACAACACTATCATAATCGCCATCAATGCTGTCTATAAGCATACTGCCCATGCCTTGTATGCCATATCCACCGGCTTTATCGTAAGGCTCGGTAGTGCTTACATATTTTTCTAAAAAATCATCAGTAAAATTTGTAAAACGAACATTTGTAATTTTATAAAATGTATCAATAGTTTTAGAATATTTGTCGTTAAAGCACACAGAAGTTATAACATTATGTGACGAATTACGCAATTGTTTTAATATGTCAGTAGCATTTTTTTTATCTGTAGGTTTGCCATAAATTACATTGTCTTTAACAACAATAGTATCAGCTGCAATGATTAAATCATTGCTATTGTTAGATAAGTTTGAAACTGTTAAACACTTTTGATAAGCCATTCTGTTTACATAATCAACGTGGTTTTCATCAGCAAGTATCGCTTCATCAATATCTGCTGGTATTACATCAAATTTATCAATAAATCGTGATAATAATTCATGTCTGCGTGGTGATGCGCTTGCTAGTATAACATTTCTTATCATTTCTTTTCGTACAAATCCCAATTACACATTTTTTCGATAGAATTATCTAAGTTTATAACCATAACAGGTATATCATTTTTTGTACAGTCTAATAATATATTATCACGTGATTGCGTATAGTAGTATGTTGCATAAATATCTGCTAGAGTAGCATTATCAGTGATGACAGATATAGATGAATAATTATTGATACTATTGCCAGTTTTCGAATTAAATATGTGGTTGATTAAGTTGCCATCACTATCTTTAAAAGAGCGTTCATAATTACCGCTAGTTGCAACGCCTTTATTTTCAACATTTATAACTGCAATTACTGTATTGGGTTTTGCAGGGTTAGTTATGCCAATGTTGAACGGGCTTTCGCCTTTATTACCAGAAACTATCATATCTCCGCCAATATTTATTACAAAGCCACTTACACCTAAAGTAGATAGGTAATTTGCGGCTTTATCAGCAATATAGCCTTTGCCAACTGCACCAAAATGTATTTCAAGCGGAGTAGTTTTTTTAATTGTATTATTATCTATGATGATTAAATTGTTATAACCTACAGCTGATTTTGCATTATTTATAGTGTTTTCATTAGGTAAAGTGTATTTATCTTTGCCAAAGCCATATAAGTTTGTGATAGTTGATATAGTAGGGTCATAAACGCCACCACTACGTACTGCAAACTCGTTAGAGATGTTTAGCAATGACATAAAGTCAGCGCCAACAGTAATTTCTTCATTAACATCAGCGTTTGCAACATTTAATTCATCTTTGGTAATATTATCAGATATTCCATTTATGTAATCAATAACGCTATTGAGGTGTGCCATATCAGATTTTTTAATGTTTATTGATAAAAATGTACCCATTGCGTAAAAAGTGCGTACTTCATAATCGCTAGTGAAACAACCAATTAGTGAAAATGATATAATTAATACTAGAATACGATGGATAAATCTTGCGAACACTTGCCACACCTCGATAAATCACTAGCAATTGCAACATCATAACCGTTACGTTCAATAATCATGTTGCTACATTGCGGGCATATTGTGTTAGAAAACTCGCCTTTGTTAAAGTTACCAATATAGCAATAATTTAGCTTTTGTTTAGCCGTATCAAAAAGTTTTGTAAGCACATCATTATCAGTTGGTGCTGCATCTGCCTTATATGATGGAAAATATTTATTAATATGTAGCGGAATATTTTTATCTACACTTGCAATATAATCAAGCATAGTGTTGAAATTATCATCAATATTGAAATCTGTAACCGCTAAAAATGTAAGCTCAACATGTGTATGCTTATTAGCTATTTCGATAGTGTTTTTAACGTGTTGTAAGCTACCCGTTAATTGCTTATATTCATTATCACTAAAAGCTTTTAAGTCAATGTTCATAGCATCAATGTACGGTAGCAATTCAAGTAATGGTTCTTTGTTTATCATGCCGTTAGTAACGATAACATTTTTTAACCCATTTTCCTTAGCATACTTTGCACAATCTAGCATATATTCAAAGTAAATAGTTGGCTCGTTATAAGTGTATGCGATAGATGGTGAATTGTTATCAAGTGCGTGTTTTATTATGCTTTTATAGTCGACGTATTCTGTAACAAGTATATTTTGGCTAATATGGTAATTTTGGCAATAAAAGCATGTCATATTACAACCATATGAACCAATAGATACAATGTTAGTAGTAGGGTGAAAATGGAATAGCGGTTTCTTTTCTATTGGGTCAATATTTACTGAAACTAAACGTCCATAGCTTTTCGCAATCAACTTTCCATCAATATTTTCACGTACGCTACATATACCAGTGTGTCCAGCGCTAATAGTACAACCATGTGGACACAGTGTACAACATACTTTATTGTTATCTAGCTTGTTATAGTATTTAGCTTCTTTAATCACTATTTATCCCTTTTCATCAAAGCATTTGCTATTGCAACCATTGCTTGTTTATATTCGCTATCATCAAACATATTTAAACAAGCAAGCGATTTCTCTGTATATTCGTTAACTATTTGTTCAGCTTTAGTTGCTATCTCGTTGGTGTGTAATAGTTTTGTTATATAATTTAAGTCATAGTCTGACTTAGTTTCATTAATAAAAATTTCTGATACTGTATTTATTTCTTCGCTACTACATTGTTGTAAAAGTAATATTATAGGCAAAGTTATTTTACCTTCGTACAAGTCTGTTCCGTTATTTTTACCTGTAACTTCTGGGTCGCCAAGGTAATCAAGTATATCATCAGCCATTTGGAACGCTATGCCAAGATATTCGCCAAAATTTGCGAGTGCTTCACATTTTTCTCTATCAGCACCAGCTATAATGCCACCAATTTTGCACGCTGCAGAAAACAATACAGCAGTTTTGCTTTTAACTATTTTTAGATAGTCGTCCATTGTTATATCGGCTTTACCAATGTGTAGCAGTTGTATAACTTCGCCTTCACTCATAGTTTGTGCCGCACCAGCAAGCACAATTTGTGCCTCTTTAACAGCATATTCTGCAAGTAAAATGTAGCTACGAGAATATAAGTAATCACCACACAATATTGCGATGTCGTTACCATATTCTTTATTTGCACTAGGTTTATTACGTCGATATTTTGCACCGTCAATAACGTCATCATGCAGTAACGTCGCTGTGTGAAGATATTCAATAATGCATGATAGTAATATGTGGTTATCGCCACTATATCCACAAAGCTTAGATGATAGGGTTAGAAAAGCAGGGCGTAACCTTTTTCCTCCACTATCTAGAATGTATTTTAAAACTTCATTAATTAAAGGTACATCTGTAGCCAATGTTGCCACAAGTGATTTTTCAACATTATTCATATCGTTTTTGATTAATTCAAATGCTTTGTTTACATTCATAATATCGCTCCTATCAGTATTACTAGAGTATATTATAAATCAAATAATTTCTACTAAAAATTTATAATATATTGACAATATTTCACTATACATAATAAAATATAAAGATATATATTTGGAGGGCTTTATGAAATCATACAGAAAAGAAATAACTATTAATTATCCATCTAGGCGAGGATATACGAATATCACTAGAGATGCACAAAAAGCTATTGATGAAAGTGGCATAAAAGAGGGCTTACTGCTTTGTAATTCGATGCATATTACCTCAAGTGTATTTATAAACGATGATGAAAGCGGGTTACATAACGATTTTGAAGTATGGCTTGAAAAACTAGCACCAGAGATGCCACATAGCCAATATAGGCATAATGGATATGAAGATAACGCAGATGCACACCTTAAACGTCAAATAATGGGGCGTGAGGTTGTTGTCGCTGTCACCAATGGCAAGCTAGATTTAGGCACTTGGGAGCAAATCTTTTACGGCGAATATGATGGTATGCGTAACAAAAGGTTACTTATAAAAATTATTGGAGAATAATCTACTATTTTGTTGTATTATTTATATTATCATGTTAAGTATTTAGTTTATATAAATTTTGAAAGGATATAAATTATACATGAGTGAAGAAAAGAAAAAGCGTAGCCTATCATCATCAGTTAGGCAAATATTTATTACAGGGTTTTTAGTTATTACTCCGTTAATAGTTACTGTGTACTTAATACTTTTTATGTACAAGTTACTTACGACGGATTTAATGCCAGTTATATCAAAATTTGCAGATAAGCAATCTATAACTATATCGCCTTACTTACTACAGTTTTTTACACTTGTTATTGTTATTTTAATAATATTTTTTGTTGGCTTGATTACACGTATGTATTTTGGCAGGAAGCTAATCAAATTACTTGATTCCATAATGTCACGCATACCTATAGCAAAAACAATATATAATGGTACAAAGCAAGTTATAGACTCATTTAGCATGACATCAAACTCTAGGTTTTCTAAGGTTATCATGGTGGAGTATCCTAGACGAGATATGTGGATGATTGGCTTTATCATTAAAGATACTGAAACGTTCATGAGCGAATGTACAACTGGTGAAGAGAGCTACAATATATTTATCCCAACTGCTCCAAATCCTACATCTGGTTATGTTGCTGTTGTTACTAAAGACGATGTTAAAGAAATAGATGTTAGCGTTGAAGATGGTATTAAGTTTGTGTTGTCTGTTGGCATAATAGCTATTAAACCAAGTAACGCAGAACAAGTTATTAAAAAAGTGTTAGGTAAAGATGTATAACAATATTGGAATAATAGGTTTTCCATTATCGCACACATTTTCACCAACGATACATGCGCACTACTTAGATATGTGTGGTCTTAATGGTGGCTACGCATGTTTTTGCGAAAGCGACAGTAATAATTTAGGTAACTTGTTACAAATGTTGAATAAATATAACTTTATTGGTGTGAATGTTACTGTGCCATATAAGGTTGATATTATGCAGTATTGTAAGCAACTTGATAATACCGCAAAGATTGCCAATGCAGTAAATACATTAAAATTTTGTAATGATGGCATTGTTGGTTATAACACTGATATTTATGGTGTTAGTAAGATGTTTTCAAATGCAGATGTATCCATAATTGATAAGAATGTATTGATTATTGGTGCTGGTGGTGCTACAGGTGCTGTGTTAGCACATATGGTAGAACATAAACCAAAAAGTGTTACTATAGCAAATAGAACGATAGAAAAAGCAAAAAAATTATCAGAAAATTTTGATATAAATATTGACGTATGCTCACTAGATATGATAAAAAACTGTGAATTTGATATTGTTATTAATAGTACATCTTTAGGGCTAGATGGTGGCGAATTTACAAATTATGGCTTTATCTGTAGCGAAGCGTTAGTTGACCTACAATATCAAGCAGATATTACACCGTTTTTAGCTAGCTATACAAAAAATAAAGTAAAACTGATAAATGGGCTAGATATGTTGATATATCAAGCGTATCAATCGTTTAATATATGGACTGGTTGCGACTTTGTTCCAGATGTTGATAAACTAAGAAAGTTATATTATAACCACATAGGAAAATAAATAATGTTGTACGATTTACATACTCATACTACACATTCTGATGGCGTACTTATCCCAGCAGAGTCTGCTAGGCGTGCAGAGGTTGCTGGTTATGCCGGTATTGCTATTACTGACCATGCAGATGCTTCAAACCTTATCCAACTATTAGAGTCACATCTACAGTTCAAAGAAGTTTTTAACAAATCTGCGAAAGAATTTAAAATTATAGTCGGGCTAGAGTTGACACACGTCCACCCAGATGATATAGATATGCTAACAAAACAAGCACGCAATAATGGCGCTGATATTGTTGTTGTGCATGGCGAAACAATTGTAGAACCAGTCATCAAAGGTACTAATAGGGCTGCTATAGAAGCAAAAGTCGATGTTTTAGCACATCCGGGTTTGATTACAGAAGATGATATTCAGCTTGCAGTTAAAAATAATGTAGCGCTTGAAATTACTACAAGGCGTGGACATTCATTTACTAATGGATATTTAGTTAGCCTTGCAAGAAAGCATGGCGCAACACTTGTAGTGAACAATGATGCTCACTCGCCATCTGATTATGTAGGGTTAGATAGAGCTACAAAAATCATGCTTGGCGCTGGACTATCGCAAGATGAGATAAAAGAAGTTATTAATAATAATAAAAAAATATTTAAAAATGGTTTAGGAGGAGTTTAATGGCACGTAAAAAGGTAAAAGAAGCACCAATTGAAGAAGTAGGGATAGATAAGGTTGAACAATTTGTTCAAACATATTTTAAACAAATTATTATCACAGCTGGTGTAGTTATTGGTGTTTTTATTATTAGTTATAGTGTGTTTATGATGATGCAAAACTCAAAAGCAAATAAAGTTAACTTATTAACTGAGCTTGAATATATGATTTATGATAACAATACTTTACAAGAGTATATCGGTCTTGGAAGTAGCTTGCCAGAAGTTAAAGATTATACATTTTTAAGAGCAGCTGAAATACAAGTTGGTTTTGGTAATAACGCTACAGCTATTAATGAAGCTAAGCTTGTTAAAGGTGGCTTTACAGAGTTAGCAGCAGGGCTTGAAGCAGACCTTGGTAGCGAGATAAACATCAACCAATATATTGCAAATGGCAAGATGAAACCATTATGGTACTACAGACTTGTTGTTGAATCAACTCCAGAGGAAAGGGCAGCTAATATCGAGTTATTCCGTGCAGCATACCCAGATGATAGTTTATTAAAACTTGTTGAGAACTGGAGCAACTAATAATGAAAAAGGTTTTAAGCGGTAACGAAGCTTTTGCTAGGGCTGCGTATGAAGCTGGTGTCGGATTTGTTAGCTCATATCCCGGCACACCTAGTACAGAGATTACAGAATATGTTTCAAAATACGATAGAATTTTTTCTGAATGGAGCGTTAACGAAAAAACAGCTACAGAAGCTACGCTTGGTGCATCGCTAGCTGGTAGACGCTCTATGACTTGCATGAAACACGTTGGACTAAACTTAGCATCAGAACCATTAATGACTGGTAGTTATACTGGTGTTAATGCTGGCTTAGTTATGGTTGTTGCTGATGACCCTAATATGCACTCATCTCAAAACGAACAAGATAGCCGTAACTATGCACGTTTTGCAAAAGTGCCTATGTTAGAGCCTGCCGATAGTAATGAAGCACTACAATATACTAAAAAGGCTTTCGATATATCTGAAGAATATTGTACGCCAGTACTTGTTCGCTCTGTTACACGTGTGTCACATAGTTTATCTATTGTTGATCTTAACGATCCTATAGATGTTGTTGATAAAGAGTTTGAAAAAGATATACCAAAGTGGGTAATGGTGCCTGCAAATGCTAGAAAACGTAGAATATTTGTTGAAGAAAGACTTGAAAAACTAACAAAATTATCTAACGACTGGGCAACTTTATATGAAGGTAACAGCGATATTGGTATTGTATGTTCTGGCGTTGCATATCAATATGTGAAAGAAGCTATGCCTGAAGCAACAATACTAAAGCTGGGTATGGTTTATCCGTTACCACTTGATAAAATTACTGAATTATCTAAATCTGTTAAAAAGCTTTATGTTATTGAAGAACTCGATAGATTTTTAGAGACAGAAATTATATTAGCTGGCATAAATGTTGAAAAAACGAATAGAAGCGTTATTGGTGAACTATCTAGCGATGTTGTTAGACGTATTTTTAATAAACCAGTACAAGATACTGACAATGTTAAAGAAGAACTACCTATTAGGCCGCCAAACTTATGTCCCGGTTGTTCTCACAGGGGTATCTTTTATGCAATGTCACGCCTAAAGCTGTTTTCGTTTGGCGATATTGGTTGCTATACATTAGGTTTGTTACCTCCATTATCAGCTATTAATACAACTGTTTGCATGGGCGCAAGCGTATCTATGGCACACGGTGCAGATAAAGCCAAAGAGGGCGTATCTAAAAAATCAGTTGCTGTGCTTGGCGATTCTACATTTATTCATACTGGCTTAGCTGGCTTGATAAATGCAGTGTACAATAAAGGTAACTCAACAACAATTATATTAGATAACCGCATTACTGGCATGACAGGTCACCAGCCTAATCCAGCAACTGGATTTACTATTAAGGGTGAGCCAACAAACGCTATCAATTTTGTTGACTTATGTAAAGCTGTTGGTGTAAAGCGTGTTAGGGTTGTTGACCCGTTCGATGTAGAAGAATGTATGCAAGCACTTAGAGAAGAAACAGAAGCAGATGAAGTTAGTGTCATCATTACAAATAAACCATGTATATTTGCCGATAGGGATGTTATTAAGCCAGCGTTCACTATTACAGAAGCTGATTGCACTGGCTGTAAAATATGTACTAGGCTTGGTTGTCCAGCAATTCTTTGGGACCCAGCAACACGTAAAGCGTCTATTGATGCATCTATGTGTACTGGTTGCGATTTATGTATTAAAGTATGCCGCTTTGGTGCGATACTAGAGGGGGCGAAATAATGACTAAAAGCATTTTAATGGTTGGTGTCGGTGGGCAAGGTATTATCCTCGCAAGCAACATAGCTTGTGAAGCACTGATGGCTGCTGGCTACGATGTTAAAAAAAGCGAAATACATGGCATGGCACAACGTGGTGGTAGTGTTGTATCACATGTGAAATATGGTAAAAGTGTTTCTTCACCAGTAATATCAGAAGGCGAAGCAGATGTTATTATGTCGTTTGAATATATGGAGTTCTTACGCTATATGTCTTATAAAAACGATAATACAACGCTTATATTAAACACTAGGCGCATATTACCACCGTCAGTTGCTAACGGTACTAATGCTTATCCAGCAGATGTTGTAGAGCGTGATAAGCTACTCTATAAAAACTTATGTGAAGTTGATGCTGATGGATTAGCAGAAAAAGCTGGTAACGTAAAGGCTGCTAGTATGCCATTACTTGGTGAACTTGCAAAAATATTAGATGTGGATATGTCTATTTGGGAAAAGGTAATTAAAGAAAATGTCCCTCAAAAAACGATAGATGTGAACATAAAAGCATTTAACTCAGTTTATTAAAAAGAAACTTATACTCTGTCACTTAGTTGTGGCAGAGTTTTTTTTGATTATAAAATTATTATTCGCCGACAACAATAATATCGTTTATTGGGCAAATCTTATTAGATATGTTAAACTTAAACGATTTCAAGTTGAGGCATATATAAAAATCTTTGATAGGGCTATCTATCATAGGTTCGTTACGACCTTGTTTACCTTTTTCGTATCGTCTATAATCCCATGGTGTAGTTGGATTTTTTTCAGCCCATAGTCCTAATTTGTTAGCTTTTGCATATCGTTGTGCATTTCTATAATCTTCAGAGCGTTTATAATATTCATAATGCCAAGCCATACCATTTTTAATCATTAAATAGTTTACGTGTTTATCATCAACATATACATCTGCAACTTTTCTTTTGTAACGATCGGTATCAGTGACAGTGTATGAAACTTTACCACTTTTTAGTAATTTGCTAAGGTACTTTTTAGATGCTTTATTATATGGTTGTCCTGCTTCTGGCGCATCTATAGCAAATAATCTAATTTCGACAGTTTTATTATTGCCTGTTATGATTGTTATAGAGTCACCATCTTTTACAGCTGTTACTCGTTTAACTTCTATTTCGCCTTTAGCGTGTGCGATAATAGGGGTAGCCAACAAAAGAATAATAATAAAAAAATTACGCATCTTTACCTAAGTATTCGTTTAATATCTTTGCAGTTTGTTCAGCAGCGTATTCAACAATTAAACTACAATGAACTCTACGTTCTGTAGTGCTAAAATTTTCAAATCCTTTAGTAAGCGCAAGACATTCATGCGAGTTATAGTGGTTATAAAAATCTTGCATAAGTTGTTTAGTAAGCATACTACACTCTGTATTATTGCTTTTTATAATTCCAAACCTGCCAATTAATGCGCTAATAGCAGCAACCCCACCAGAAATAGCACCACAAATGTGTTTGCTACCACCAATTCCGCCATTAAACCCAGAAACAGAAGAAACATACTTGTTGATAGCGTCCTCGTTTAAGTCTGTTTGTGATAATATGCTGTAGATAGTAGATTCTGCACAATTCCAGCCTTCATTTAAAAACTTATCTAATGCGATAGAAGAAACTATATCTGTATCAAATGTTTTCATAATTCACCTTCCTATTGATATTATTAGTTTGAATATATATCTTTTAGTATAACAAAAAAAAATAATTTTGTAACTTATTTTATGAATTGCCACACTAATTTGTTGACAATAGTATTTATTATTATTACAGTACTGATGTTACTTACTTATTATGGAGATTATATGAAAGGACTATTATTTGGTACAATTTTTTCATTATTATCTGTTAATGTTTATGCACTAACGATTAATGAAGCAATCAATAATGCACTACAAAACGATAACACTATTAAATCACAAGAACAAACGGTTAAAGCTAGAAACTTAGAAGATGGATTTGCGTTCTTAATTTTCTTCCCTAGTATTCAAGCTACTTATAACTATACTTACGCTGAAGATGATTATACATCTGCTGGTAGGGGTATGTCATTTGGCGATTCAAGCTCACTTGGTGCTAGTGCAAACTTAAATGTTTTTAATGGCTTATACGATATTAGCATATCGCAAATAGCTGGCTTAACTGCTGATAGTGCTGAATTTCAATTAACTACTGTTAATTATGATACAGTATTAAATGCTCAAACAGCTTATATTAATGTGCTTAGAGCAAATAAAGAACTTGAACTTGCTATGCAAAACCTAGAGTTACTTAACTTACAACTTCGTGATGCTAAATTATCTGCTGATAACGGTTTGATTGCATTAAACGACTTGTTAGAGGTTGAAACTTTCGTTGCATCTGCAGAGTTACAACGTATTTCTGCTGAAAGCAATGTTGTGTTGGCTCGTAAACAGCTTGAAAAAGTTATGAATGTTATGCTTGAAGATGGCACTACTTTTGTTGACCCAGAATTGATATTATTAAAAGATATTAATTATGACAACCTTGAAGAGCTTATGTTTAATAATAGAAGTGACTTAAAACAATTAGATACGAATTACAAAATATCTGAGAAAAACGAACTTGTTGCTATGAGTAACCTATACCCAAAAATTAATGTTAATGTTGGCTATAACACTTATGGTAACGAAATCTCACCATTTGTTGGCAACCCAGATTTTAAAGATACTGGTTTTACAACAGGCGTTACAGCTACATGGAATATCGTATCTGCGACTGCATCTGTAGTTGATTTTATAACTAGCAACTATGACACACGTGCAGTTAGCTATACTATTAAAGATGTTAGACAAAATATGCAACTAAGCCTTAGCACTGCTTTACAAACGTACAATACTTCACAAGCACAACTTGCACAAAGTAGTATTGCAGTTCGTTCTGCAGAAGAAAATTATCGTGTTACTAATAATTTATATCAACAAGATATGGCTACTATGACAGATTTACTTGATGCATCTGTTTTGTTAAACCAAGCTAAACTTACACAAACAAGTGCAACATATGGCGTGTTAAGTTCAATATATCAAATTGAGAGAATGATAGAAATACCAATAGAGCAAATTGAAAAAAATTAACATAATTTAAACCTGCTATTATTAGCAGGTTTTTTATTTTAAATATTTTGGTTTACTTGTTTTTGTTTCGCATTTTATACATTTATAGTAGATAGTATCGCCATTACTACTATTTTCATCTATGACAAAATTTCTACCACCGCATGTTTTACACCTATGCAATGTAGTTTTAGACAAAACTACATAAACTACTACAATTATTAATATAAAAAATATTATGTTTGCGACCATTTTACACCTGATAATTTCAATTATGAATTAATTGTGTATTATATAATAGATTTTACATTTTTTACAATCATAAACATAAATTTATGCTTGCAGTATTTATAATACTCGTATAATGTAGCTGTTGATATTAGAACATATAAAGAGGAGATAAAAATGAGAAATGTTGCGATACTAGGTATCTTTGTTGTTGTTGCGTTGGTTGCTTACTTTGCATTTATTAAAGGGGATCACACACCTTTCGTTAAAAAAGCTGATATTAATTTAGCTGAGACTGATTTTGGTTACACTACACTAAAATTACTTGGTGAAGGTACTCACGCATTATCGTGTGAGGATTCAAAAGAAATATTAACTATGATTGTTGCTGTTGGTGATGATTTTGCTACAAATCCAGAGGCTAGCTCTAGTGATAACCTTACACCAGCAATGATTGATTTTGAACTTACAATGAATACTTTTAGCCAAGAAATTGGCGCTATGTTTGCTAATGATAACGAGACTGCTAACATTGTTTTTGAAAAAATTGGTAATGATATGTCAAGAGTTTTCCAAATTGCTATTATCAACAGCATTGGCGCTATCACAAACGAAGAAGTTGATGAATACATGAACGTAACTTTCTGTGGTGTTGCTCCATCAGAAAATTATATTGACCCAATATTAAAAATGGAACAATTTGTTGAAGATAACGCTACTACAGATAACGTAAGCGAGTAATTTAATATAATAATAATTAAAAAGCCCATTGAATTTCAATGGGCTTTTTTTGTATCTATAATTCGTAAACAAGTTTACCATTCTTAAACGTGTGTGTTGCACGTCCTTTTAATTTGCAATCGTAAAAAGGTGTATTCATTGATTTTGACCTATTCACACTGGCGTCAAAAACATATTCTAAGTTAGGATTTATAATCGTTATATCGGCTTTTTTACCTTTTACAATACTTCCTATGTTATCTTTACGTAATATCTTAGCTGGATTGTAAGAGAAAGTTCTTGCAATATCTTCTAGCGTAAATATGCCTTTATCAACAAGCGATAGGGCGAATGATATTGCTGTTTGCATACCTATTATCCCAACAGGTGCTAATCCAAATTCAACAAACTTTTCATCTGCTTGGTGCGGAGCGTGATCTGTTGCGATGCAATCAATAGTGCCATCTTTCAATGCTTGCTTTATTGCTTCTACATCTTCATCACTACGTAGTGGCGGACTCATTTTATAGTTTGTGTCAAATGTTTCGCAACACTTATCTGTTAATGTGAAGTGGTGCGGAGTGACCTCAGCAGTAACATTAATGCCTTCAGACTTACCCCAGCGGACTAAATCAACAGCTTCTTTAGAAGAAATATGACATATATGAACACGTGATTTTGTAAGCCTAGCAAGTAATATATCCCTAGCTACAATAGTCGCTTCAGCAGTGCTTGGTATGCCTCTTAATCCTGTTATGGCAGATGTAACGCCTTCGTGTATGTCGCCATCGCCTTGTAGGTCAGTATCAATGGCATGGCTTGCTATAAAGCTATCAAAATGTCTGCAATATTCAAGCCCACGACGCATAACTTCTGCATTCATAATTGTGTGGCCATCGTCAGAAAAGCCACCAACACCAGCATCTAGTAGGTCGCCCATTTCTGTAAGTTCAACGCCTTTCATGCCTTTTGTAACACTACCGTATGGTAGTACATCAATCAAGCCATCATTTTTAGCTTTATTTACAATGTAGCTAGCGACAGATGAGTTATCTATACATGGTTTAGTATTTGCCATGCAACAAGCAGTAGTAATACCACCAGCAACAGCGACTTCGCCAGCAGATCTTAAATCTTCTTTATATTCAAAGCCCGGCTCACGCATATGTACATGTAAGTCAATAAAGCCAGCAAATGCATAATTTCCATTGCCATCAACAACCTTATCAGCTGTAGCATTTTCGTTAGTAATATCAACTATGCAATCATTTTCTATTAAAATATTTCCTTGAGTAATTTTATCGCTATTTACTATTTTTACGTTTTTAATCAATGTTTTCATATATTTATCCTTTCACTTCTTCTTTATTTATGACTGATAAAAAGGATAACACCGCCATTCTAACTGCGACACCGTTTTCCACCTGATCAAGTATTACAGATTTTTCACTATCAGCAATGACTGATGAAAGCTCTACACCTCGATTAATAGGGCCGGGGTGCATCACAATAGCATCTGGTTTAGCTTTTTCCATAGAACGTGGAGTTAGGGCAAATATTTTAGAGTATTCACGCTCTGAAGGGATTAGTAGTTTAGACATACGCTCACGTTGGATACGCAACATCATGATAACATCAGCATCATGGATAGTATCTTCAATACTTTTACATACTTCTACACCAAATGCATCAACAGCAAGCGGTATCATTGTTGGCGGACCAAACAGTTTAACACGCATGCCACATGTTTTCATAGCCCAAATATTACTACGTGCAACACGTGAGTGTTCAATATCGCCTATAATTGCGACTGTAAGTCCTTCAAGTTTACCTTTTGCACGTTGAATAGTTAATAAGTCTAGCATACATTGTGTAGGGTGTTCGTTTAATCCATCGCCAGCATTTACAACAGATGCTGCAACATTATCAGCAACAAACTTAACGCAGCCAGAGTATGAATGCCTAAGGACGACAATATCAGCTGCCATTGCTTCAATATTTTTGACAGTATCCATCAATGTTTCGCCTTTTACTGTACTAGATGTAGATGCAGACATGTTTATAACATCTGCACCTAAGCGTTTTCCAGCAATTTCAAACGAAGAACGTGTGCGTGTAGATGCTTCATAAAACAAGTTGATAACAGTGCGTCCACGCAAAGTAGGTGCTTTTTTTATATCTCTTTCACTAATTTCTCTACAAGCGTTAGATTGTGTAAGAATATAATCAATTTCTTCCCTAGTTAAATCTTTTGTGGAAATAAAATCTTTATGTTTATAATGCATGAATTAAACCTCGCGTCTCGAGATTGCGATACAATCATCGACTTTATCATATTCTTTAACTTTTACGTGTATTACTTCGTTACTAGCAGTAGGTATAGTTTTACCAATGAAATCTGCTTGGATAGGTAATTCTCTATGCCCTCTATCAACTAAAACTAATAGCTGAATATTAGCAGGTCTGCCATAATCATAAATTGCCTCGAGTGCGGCTTTAATTGTTCTGCCAGTATATAAAACATCATCAACAAGTATAATGTTCTTGTCGTTAATATCAAAATTAAGCTCTGTTCCGTGGATAATTGGTACATCAGCAACCTTAGTTAAGTCATCACGATAAAGCGTAATATCAACAACGCCTGTACCAGCATATTTTTTGCCGTATTTATCAAGACATTCTGTAATTTTATTAGCAATAGATACACCACGTCTTCTAATGCCAACGATATAAGTATTATCTAAATCGCTATATTTTTCAATAATTTGGAAAGCAAGGCGTTCAAATATTTTTTCTACCTCGCTGGTTGGAACAAGTATTTTTTCGTTGTGCATATCGTTCTCCTTAAAATAGTTTTTACTAATTAAATATTAAAAGTTAGTAGAGATAATGTCAATATAATATATTCTGCATAATAAAATAAAAGGTATAACAATAAACTTGTTGAAAAAAAAGTATTCGTTATGTATTATGTTTAGATAATTTAACAACAGGTAAAATTCGCAATGATTCGCAACGCAAAAGTGTCTGATAGTAAAGTAATTCAACAACTTGTAAACCAATACGCAAAAAAAGGCGAAATGCTTAGCCTTAGCTTAAACGACGTGTTCGAAAGGCTTTATGAATATGTACTTTTTGAAGAAGATGGCAATATTGTTGGTGTTGCGGCATTACATCCTATGTGGGATGAAGTGGCGGAAATCCGCTCACTAGCGGTTGATGACAATGCTAAAGGTGCTGGGATTGGCAAAAAACTTGTATTGTTTCTGCTTGATAGAGCTAGAGAAATGGGCTTTAGCAGTGTGTTTGCACTCACATATCAACAAGAGTTTTTTGTCAGATGTGGTTTTAGCGTCACAGATATTGAAAAATTACCTAAGAAAGTATGGACTGATTGCCTAAAATGTGTTAAATATCCTAACTGTGACGAAATCGCAGTTGAAATTATGCTGTAGATTTAAGAATTTGAGGATGCCCCTTATATATGCTTGATGAAATAATACTTGAACTTGAAAAACTTAATATAAAAATCAATAGCTTTGCATCTGCCGTTAAGGAAGATGATTTGCGTTCAAAAATTGAAAATGTCGAAAAAATGTCACTAGAAGATCCAAATTTCTGGTCGAAAAAAGAATCTAAACAATTACTAAAAGAACAATCTAGCCAAAAAAAGTTTTTAGATAGCTGGCATAACCTACAAACAAATTTATCTGATGCGCAAATATTACTAGAGCTACATAAAGAGGGCGAACAAGGGCTTGATGAAGATATTACATCTACTTATGAAAGCCTTGTTGAAAATACATCTAAATTTGAACTAACACTTATCCTTAGCGATAAACACGATACAAACAACGCTATTGTTACTATCCATTCAGGCGCAGGTGGCACAGAAGCGGATGATTGGGCTTCTATGTTATATCGCATGTATCATAGATATGCAGAAAAAGCAGGTTTTAAAGTAGAAATACTTGACGAACTAGGCGGCGATGAAGCAGGTATAAAATCTATTACATTAAATATCATTGGCGAATATGCTTATGGTTATCTAAAAGGCGAATCAGGCATACACAGGCTTGTTCGTATATCTCCGTTTGACTCGCAAAACCGTAGGCATACTTCTTTCGCATCTGTATTTGTTTTGCCAGAAATAGATGATGATTTTGAAATAGAAGTTAGCGAAGCCGATTTACGCATTGATACGTATCGTGCTGGTGGCGCAGGTGGACAACATATCAACACTACAGATTCTGCTGTTCGTATTACGCATCTACCTACAAATACAGTTGTAACTTGCCAAAACGAACGCTCACAACATAAAAACAAAGCATCTGCAATGAAGATATTAAAATCTAAACTTTACGAACTTGAAATGAATAAGCGTTTAGAGGCTAAAGAAAAACTTGAAAATAGTAAAACAGAGATAGGTTGGGGCAACCAGATACGTTCATACGTTATGCATCCGTACAAAATGGTAAAAGACTTACGTACTAGGCATGAAACGGGTAATGTTGATGGCGTTATGGATGGCGATCTTGAACAATTTATCCGTAGTTACTTAATATATATGGCAGGCATTGATGAATAAAGAAGTGGAAAAACATAACCTATGTCGCAGTACATATGCTTTGATAGATTTGAAGCAGTTAGGCAAAAATGTTGAAGCAATTAAAGAAAGTTCGCAAAACGAACTTATGGCTGTTGTTAAGGCAGATGCTTATGGGCATGGTAGCCCTGAAGTATCTAAATATCTTTATAAAAAATGTGGTGTTAAATATTTTGCTGTTGCGACGTACACAGAAGCTGTAGAAGTAAAAGATGTAACAGGTAATGATGCTGTTATACTAATTTATGGCGAGATTGAAGAATACTATTTTGACGAAGCAGTCAGTAACGGTTTTATTTTAACCATAGTTGATGCACCATATGCAGAATTGTTAAACGATTATGCAATAAGGTATAAAATACGTCCTAAAACAGCATTAAAAATTGATACTGGAATGTCTAGGATAGGTATAAAACATTATGAAAATTATGTTGACTTTCATAAGCAATATGACAAGATAGATATTGTGCATGTTTATAGTCACCTTTCGTCACCATACTACGATAAAGACTTTACAGCATTACAGATTAAGCGTTTTGATGATTTTATTGCACAAATTAAAGATGAAGGCGTTGAATCATCTCTTTTTGCCTCATTAGGTATGCAATCAGAAGATATTTCTAAATATGATTACATACGTGCTGGAATATTAATGTATGGATATGGCGCTGTTAGTAAGTTTAGAAATGATATTCAACCAATAATGAGCGTATATAGCAAAATTATTCACGTTCAGCATGTTGCTGAAGGCGATACAGTTGGCTATTCTCGCCAATTTATTGCTGATAGGGATATGATGGTTGGTGTTGTTGCTATCGGCTATGCTGATGGATATATGCGTGCAATATCGGCTAGCGGATACATGGTTGTACGTGGCGTTAGGTGTAAAGTGCTTGGTACAATATGTATGGATATGACGATGATAGATATTGGCGCATTAGGCAGTAATGTACTCGGCGAAACAGTTGAAGTTATTGGCAAAAATGTTAGAGCTGATGAAATAGCTGTTTGGGCAGATACTATATCGTATGAAATAATATGTGGTATATCAAAGCGAGTTCCACGTATTTATAAAAGGTGAGTCATTTGAATTTTATGTTGACGCTGTTTAGCATTGTAGGCAAGATTATACTTACAGTATCTAAGAATGCCGGCGGTGCTTTTCTTATGTTTGTAGATGCTTTACGTGCAATGCCTCGTAAACCTTATAGACTAAAACTCGTTGTTGAACACATGGAGTTTTTTGGTAATAAATCTATAATGATTATATTACTTATCAGTTTTTTTACCGGTATGGTATTTGGTTTGCAATGCTACATTGGATTTAATACGTTTGGCGCTGACTTTATGGCTGGCTCAATCGTTGCTATGGCAATGGTTAGAGAGCTTGGGCCAATGCTTACAGCTATTATGCTTGCGGCACGTGTCGGGTCTGCAATCACAGCAGAAATAGGAACTATGAGAATTACTGAACAAATTGATGCTTTAGAGTCTATGGCGATTGACCCTGTGCATTATTTAGTTGTACCACGTATCATTGCAGGCGCAATTGTTGCTCCACTGCTTAACGGTATTTTTATATTTTGCGGTCTTTTTGGTGGATACGTTATTAATGTACTTATTATGGGAGTAAACGAAACGCTCTACTATAATAGTTCAATAGAATTTACGACTGCAATGGATATATTTCATAGTTCTATAAAAGCTTTTATTTTTGGTATAGTTGTTATGGTTATTAGTTGCTACTATGGGCTTACAACTAAACATGGTGCAACAGGTGTTGCAAAAGCAACGACACAATCAGTTGTCGAATCGGCTGTTATTGTTCTTATGTTTGACTACATAATTACTACAATCTTGGTGTCGTAATATGATTAAATTAATTGATGTCTACAAAGCATTTGATACGCAAGAAGTGCATAAAGGTATAAATCTTGAAATAAAAAGCGGCGCTATTACCGTTATGATTGGACCATCTGGTACAGGTAAAAGTGTTTTATTAAAAGAAGTTATGGGGCTAATTAAGCCAGATAGTGGCAAGATTATTATTGATGGCACAAACATTACTGAACTCGATAAAGTTGAGTTAGTTAAGTTTAGACGCAAGTTTGGTATATTATTCCAAAATGCAGCGCTGTTTGACTCTATGAACGTGTACAACAACGTAGCTTTCCCAATACGTGAGCATACTAAATATAAAGAAAGCAAAATTGCTGATATAGTTGAAGAAAAACTTGGACTTGTTGGGCTTACAGGACATAACCATAAGTATCCATCAGAGCTTTCTGGCGGTATGCAAAAGCGTGTAGGGCTTGCTAGGGCATTAGCTTTAGAGCCTGATATTATGCTATATGACGAGCCAACGACTGGGTTAGATCCAATTATGACAGATGTTGTTGATAATTTGATATACGATACTCAGCAAAAATTGAATATTACTTCTGTAGTGATTTCACACGATATTAGCAGTGTGTTAAAGATTGCAGATTATGTTGGTATGATATATAAAGGCGAAGTTGTGTTTTATGGCTCTAAAGATGAAATATCTAATAGCGATAACCCTTATGTAAAACAATTTTTTAGTGGCTCTCAAAACGGGCCAATGCAAGTTTATTAATAAATAGGTAGTAGTATGAACAACGGATTAGAAATTAAAGTAGGTATATTTGTAATAGCTGCAACGATAATTATAGCAGTTATTAGTATCGCGTTTGGGCAAATTGATTTTGGTGCTTCAAGAACTTATGATGTGCATTTTGAAGTAATTGATGCAGCAGGAATATCGGAAGATACTGACGTATTTTACAAAGGTGTAAAAGTTGGTAGGATTAACGATATTTCGCTTAGCACTGAAAGAATTATTGTTACAGTTGGTATTTATGAGCGTTTTCAAGTTCCTGTCGCAGTATCATTTTCTGCTAAACAAGCAGGATTTGTTGGCAGTAAATACGTAGATTTATTACCAATAGCAGGTGAAGATGCATCTATATTCCTTGAAAGTGGTAAAATATACAACGGTAACCAAAAAGTTGTCAGTATAGATGGAGTTATTGCAAAAGTTGATAGTTTATCGGCAGAAGTTATCACATTGGTAGAGTCGTTAAATAAAGTATTTGCAACTGATAACACATCTAACTCGCTTGCAAACTCAGTTCAAAATATCGAAGTTATTACTGATAGCCTTAACAGACTTATTGCTGCTAACGAAAAAAGTATAAACGATATTGTTCAAAATATTGGACGTTTATCATCATCAGTTGATAGCGTTTTGAGTAACAACCAAAATGCTATAAATACATCACTAACTAATATTGTAGAGCTAACTGAAAGCCTAAAAGAAATTAGTAACGGTTTGCAAGATACTTCTAGTAGTAATCAAAATGATATAGTAGAAACTATCCGTAATATCAATGAAATATCTGAAAAACTTAATCAATCACTTCAAGATATTAACTCAATAACTAGAGACATTGATGAAGGTAAATGATAATGAAACTAAAGACGAAGTTAAGGCTGTTATTAGTGCCGTTAAAGATATGACTGCTAGTACAAATAATTGGAAATTAAACGCTATGTTTGGTGCAGATTATATGTTTGATGCTGATCTTATGCGTGGTTATGGGCAAATTAGGTTATACCCTAATGACAACAATTTTTATATGGTAGGTGTTAGTAATACTCCGCAACTTGACTCAGCAAATAACATTAATGAAAACTATACAGTTAATCAAGATTTAGCATTTTCACTACAATATGGTCATATTTTTAAAAAAGTAGCAGGGGTGCGTGTAGGTATATTTGATAATAATGGTGTGGAGATATATACTAGAGCATTTGCAAGATGGCATTTCCTATCAGTATTATACCTACAAGCTGGGGTAGAAGATATTCTTAATAATACAAGGCGTGTTTTTACACTAGGTGCTGGTGTTAAGTTTAACAATGATTTATAATTATTTACTATGTCTGCTGTCTATATAATGGGACAATAAAGATGATTGATTTATCTCTAGGCATATCAACATGCCCAAATGATACATTTATTTTTGGTGCAGCTGTACGTGGCGATATTGAACATAATTTTTCGCTGACAACTACACTAGATGATGTACAATACTTTAACGAACACGCTATTAAAGGCACATTTGATGTTGTTAAAGTATCGTTTGGCGTTTTTCCTGAAATCCGCAACAATTATAAGATACTAAAATGTGGTGGCGCTTTAGGGTTTGGTTGTGGTCCATTATTATTATCCAATAAATACACATCTATAGAACAATTAAAGGGTAAATCACTTGCAATACCCGGCATAAATACAACTGCTTTTATGGTTTTTAAGAAGTTTTTTCCAGAATGTTCAACTAATACTACAGAGTTGCGTTTTGATGAAATAATGCCAGCATTACAATCAAATAAGTTTGATGCTGGTTTAGTTATCCACGAAGGTAGATTTACGTATAACGAATACGGCTTAACCAAAGTTGCAGATATGGGCGACGTTTGGGAGAGGGCGTATAACTTACCAATACCACTAGGATTTATCGCAATACGTAATGATAAGCTGCAACATGCCGACGCAGTCAATAAGATGATACGTGACTCATTGGATTATGCTTACGCAAATAAGCAACTTGCCTATAAATATGCACAGCAGTATGCAATTGATATGGATATTGATGTTTTAAAATCACACATAGATTTATATGTGAACGATTATTCATATGATTTATCGAAAGCTACTAACGCTATTTCCCAACTTTTAAATACAGATAATTCAATTTTTGTATAGATATTTGTAAATATTTTTAATATATAGTAAACTTTTCTAAAATCTTTCAAAATCAAAACATAGTTTTATGATATTTTATTTATATGTATCAACAAATTATCAAAAAGTTTAATAAAAGATAAAAAATATCTTGATTTATTATCAATATAGAAATAATATAGCTTATAAAACTTGTTAGGGAGGAAATGATGAAAGAGCTTTCATGTGACTCTAAAATTGTGATGGGTTATATTTACTCGTCTTTATTTTGGGGGGTTGTTGGACTGCTTGCTGGTTTACTCATATCTGTACAAATGTGGGAAGCTGCAGCAAACTTTGGCGAAATGTTCAATTTTGGACGTTTAAGAACAGTACATACTAATGTTCTTGCTTACGGGCTTGGTATTACTGCTGAAATGGCACTGTTTTATTACATGGTAACAAAATTAACTAAACGCTCATTGTTATCACCAACTCTTGCTTGGATTAACCTTGTTCTTATTAATCTTGTTGTATTAGCAGGTACTATTACTTTGCTAATGGGTTACACTCAATCTTTAGAATATGCTGAGTTTGAATGGCCTATCGATATTGGTGTTGTTGTAGTTTGGGTAATTTTCGCTATTAACATCATCGGTACTATTTTACTTCGTAAAGAAAAGCATATGTATGTTTCTGTATGGTACATGATTGCAACTATTATTGCAGTTGCGGTACTTTATATTGTAAACAACCTTGCTATTCCTGTTAGCTGGATGAAATCTTACCATTTATTTGCTGGATTAAACAGTGCTAACGTACAGTGGTGGTATGGACATAACGCAGTTGGTTTCTTATTTACGACACCAATTCTTGCTATGTTTTACTACTTCCTACCAAAATCTAGCGGTATGCCAATATATAGCCACAGATTATCAATCATTGCTTTCTGGTCGCTAATATTTGTATATTTATGGACAGGTGCTCATCACCTTGTTTACACTCCATTGCCAGATTGGTTACAAACTTTAGGTATCGTATTTACTATTATCTTAATTGCTCCATCTTGGGGTTCTGTTGTTAACGGTTATTTCACTGTTGGCGAAGATTGGAACAAACTTCGTACACATTACTTAACTAAATTCTTTATTGCTGGTATTACATTCTACGGTTTACAAACATTACAAGGACCTTCACAAGGTATCCGTGCAATCAGTTCTTTAATCCACTACACAGATTGGGTTCCAGGACACGTTCACATGGGTACTATGGGTTGGGTTGTTATGGTTGTTACTGCATCTTTCTACTATGCAATTACAAAAATGTATAACACAAACATCTTTAGCGAAAAACTTGCAAATGTTCACTTCTGGTTAGTGCTTGTTGGTCAAGTTATGTTCTCTATCACTATGTGGATCACAGGTATCCGTCAAGGTGTTATGTGGAAAGCTACAAACTCTGATGGTACATTGCTATATACATTTGTCGAGTCG
>CAYJIW010000011.1:0-30504 GCA_964370335.1 uncultured Deferribacteraceae bacterium | reverse complement strand
TCAATACCTAGTCTATCAATATCTGTTTCGTTAGTGTCAGTAAAATTTATCACAAATTCAATACGTTTCTTTTCACGGATTGCTGTTATGCCAAACATATCACGTATATTTACTATCCCAACACCTCTAAGCTCAATATGGTGCCTAAGCAATTCGTTAGATGTACCAATAAGTTTACCTTGGCTACCGTATGCGACAATAATATCATCTGCTACAAGCCTATGTCCACGTTTTATAAGCTCTATTGCACATTCGCTTTTGCCAATACCGCTTTTGCCTGTAATAACAACACCCATACCATATACATCTAACATGACGCCATGTATATACGCTTTTTCAGATAAATGTTCTTCCAGTATAGAAGCAGAATGATAAATGGTATTACGTGTTCTCTCATCTGTGGTAAGTATTGGAATATTCGCTTCAGTAGCTGTTTTTGTTAATATTTCTGGTATTTTAAGCGATTTTGAAACAATTATACATGTAGGATTTTTAGTAAACAATTTCATAATGTTTTCGTATGCTTGTTCGTACGAAATTGTTTCTAGGTATGTAATTTCAGTCGTGCCAAACAGCATCGCTCTACCGCTAACGATATGGTCTTGAAAGCCTGCGAGCGCAAGCCCCGGTTTAAGTAATGCAAAATCGGTAATATGGCGTTCGTAAAGTCCAGCATCAAGCACAACATCAAGTTGGAGCTTTTTGCTAACTAACTTCATAAACTCTGGAACGCCTACTTGTTTAGTATTAAGCATATACAACTCTATCTAATAGTATAAAAGCGGCACTATTAAGCTTTAATAGTACCGCTAATAATTTATGGTTGAATTAATCCAATATTCCCATCATCACGTTTATATACAACATTTACTTGTGATGTTTCAGCATCAATAAACACAAAAAAGTTTTTGTTTAATAAATCCATTTGCATAGCTGCTTCCTCTATATCCATTGGTTTAGATGGTATAGATTTTGTAACTATGATTTCTGGCTCTGTATCATAAACAGATTCTGGTTCATAAACATTTAGTTTAAGGATTTCATCATCTCTACGTTCGTGTGTTTTACGTCCTTTAATACGCTCTTTATGTTTTACAAGTTGTTTTTCTATCTTATCAACAGCAAAATCAATTGAAGCGTACATATCTTCAGATTTTTCAAATCCTTTCAGAAATATGCCTTTAACATCAACTAAAACTTCTGCGATATGTAGATTTTTTTGTACTTCTAAATTAACTTGAACTTCCATGATTTCATCAAAGTATTTTTTAATACGTTCAACTTTCTTTTCAGAATAATCACGGATTGCGTCAGTAATGACCATGTTTTTTCCATTAACAGCAACTCTCATAAGAATTACCCCCTTAATCTTTTTCTTTGGGACATAGTAAGGATATTCATTTCATCCCTATACTTTGCTACGGTACGCCGTGCAATCTTTATGCCATCAGAGTCTAAAATCTCTACAATCTTTTGATCAGAAAGTGGTTCAGCAGGTTTTTCAGCCTCTATTAGCTCCTTAATTTTAGATTTTACTAGAGCAACAGACATATCGCCTTCTTCTGAGTCAAAGCTTTTTGAAAAGAACGATTTAAGCTCAATCATCCCCCTAGGAGTCATAGCATACTTACCTGCTGTAACCCTACTAACTGTAGACTCGTGAAGTTCTGTAATTTCTGCAACTTCTTTTAACCTAAGCGGTTTAAGCCTTGTGTCACCATCTCTAATAAAATCTGCTTGTGCATCAGCTAATATTTCTGCAACTTTATAAATAGCTTTCTGCCTTTTTTGTAGGCTCTCTATCACCCACAATGCATTTTTAACTTTTTCTTTAATATATTGTTTTGATTCGCCATCTAGTGACTTATCTTTCAACATTTTTGTATAATAATTATTTAACCTAACAGGTGGCAACCCACCTTCATTTAATAGTATATCAAATTTATCGCCATTTGGAACTATAAATATATCAGGAACAACAACTTTTATGTCAGAAGCCTTATAATTCAAGCCCGGACGAGGGTCAGTTTTTTTTATAATTTCTAGTAAATAATCTAGAGTATCTCTTTCGATACTCATTTTTCTTAATATATCATCATATTTGAACGTAGTTAACTCGCTACTACAGTTCGTCAACAATTCATCTGCTAGCTCAATATATACTTGGTCAACGGTAAGTTCTCTCAACTGTGCCATGACGCATTGCGCAAATGTTTGTGATGCTATACCTGTTGGGTCAAATGTTTTGACAACATCAAGTACATATTCAAAATCTTCTTCTTCACAATTCAGTTCGTCGCAACATTCTGCACAATCTAACCTAAAGTAGCCATCGTCACTCAAGTTGCCGATAATAAATTCGCCAATATCTCTATCATCTTCACCTAGCCCAGCAACTTTTAATTGGTTCATTAAAAAGTCATACAACGATTCCTCAGAACTTGTAAAAGCTTCAAAATCAACAACTTCATCATTTAAAGGTTTGTAGCTAATATCGTCTAGCTTATCATAACCTATATATTCATCCCAATCATCACTAGATATTGTATCAGCAATATCAGACTCGCTAGATGGCGCTTCAACATCTTCGATTTGTTCATTGCTATCGTTATCGCCATCTATATCGTCAAAATCATATTCATTATCGTTATCAAGGTGTTCTAACACAGGGTTTATCTCTAATATGTTAGCTATTTCAACGGCAAGTTCTTGTATCGGCATTTGCAGTATAGCAATAGATTGCTTCATCTGTGGTGTGATGAAAACAGACTGTTGCATACTGTTTTTAATAGATATACTTTGCCGTAAGTTATTCATAGCTAAATTGTAAACCCTTTACCTAAGTATCTTTCAATAACATCTTCATTAGATAGTATCTCATCTGTAGTGCCATGTGTTAGAACAGACCCCTCAGTAATAATATATCCTCTATCAGTAATTTTTAGCGTATCCCTAACATTGTGGTCAGTAATTAATACGCCTATCCCTCTATTTTTAAGGTGAAATATCATATCTTGTATATCAGCAACAGATATTGGGTCAATACCTGCAAACGGTTCATCAAGCATAATAAAATCAGGCTCTGTTGCAAGACATCTTGCTATTTCAACACGCCTACGCTCCCCACCTGATAGCGCATAACCATAGCTTTTAACAACATGGTTTAAATGGAACTCCTCTATAAGTGTTTCTAAGCGTTGTTTTGATTCACTTTTGTTATAATCAGTAAACTCTAGTGCTGTCATTATATTATCATAAACAGTCATTTTACGAAATATTGAAGCCTCTTGTGGCAAATATCCTATACCAGCTTTACATCTTTTGTGGATAGGCTTTTTAGTAATATCGACATCATTCAAAAATATTTTGCCACTTTCTGGGCGAAGCAACCCCACTATCATATAAAACGATGTACTTTTACCAGCTCCATTTGGACCAAGTAATCCAACTACTTCGCCTTTAGATACCGAAAGCGACACATCGTTTACAACTGTACGCTTACCAAAAGATTTTGATATGTTTTTTGCCTCAAGGCTCACGGTAACTCTCCAGTATCTGTAGGGTTAAAAATTATAGTAACTCGTTTTTCTTCACCCTTTTCTACTTCAATTCTATCATCTATATAATATATTATAACTCTATCTCCCTCAAGGAAATTTTCATCTTGCCATACTTTTACACCGCCAGACAAAATTGCAATTTTATCAGTTTCATCAACTTCGCCTTTTTCTGCAATGGCAACAATATTATCAGTTTTAACATTGACGTTACCAATACCAACTATGCGTTCTATAGCGTTATTATCATCCATAAAAACTGTAACATTATCAGATGTTAGTGTATAGTTATCGCTAACGCCAACAACATTGCCAATAAACTCTGTACGTTTTTCATTGCCATAATATTTCATTGCATCAGCAGTAATTTTAACTGGTGAAGCAACTGCATCTGTAATATTATCATCATTAGTTGCCCCACTAAACATCATCAATATTAGTGGCAACATTAGCAATTTATATTTAATATATTTCATTTGTAATCCTCGTATCACTACTCGTTATAAACTACTGTAACATTATCTTTAAAATAAATATAGTTTTGATTATAATCAAACGTAGCAGACTCTGAAAAAATTGAGCTGTTATCATAATTAACATATACGCCATTAGTTATCTCGCCAACGCCTTCTTTATAATCATAATTCAATACACCATCAATATTTGTATAAAAGTCTAGATTTTCATCTAGTTTGCCTTTAATATTACCCTCAGCAGTTAAAAATCTTTCTAGTTTATACGTTCCCTTATCTGCTGTTGCGTCTACAACCGCTGAATTTGAAAAGTAGTATAGCGAAACATTCTCTAAATCAACCGATTTATCAAGTATATCAACGTACGCATCATCCGATAACAGGTTAGCATATGCATCGTTACTTAATATATATTTTAGTTCAAGCCCCTCAACATTTAGTTTGTTTTGCTCTAGTACAGCTTGATAAGGCTCAACAAGTGCATATGGTTTTGAAACTATGTAAATAATAACTATCAAGAAAACAATGTTCAAAATAATAGCTGTCCATACTAAAAATTTATTTTTTAAAAAGCTTTGTATATCTATCACTATATAATACCAGATTTTAAAATATCTTGTATATGTACAACGCCTTCTAGTTTGTTATTATCATCAGCAATAAATATTGATGATATCTTATAATCTTCCATAATTCTTAACGCACTAGCAGCAAGTTCTGTCCTAGCAATCATCTTAGGGTTAGTTGTCATAACATCGCTTGCAACTTTTTCATAAACATTATCAAACTTGCCCATAGCTCTACGTATATCGCCATCTGTAATAATGCCAACAACTTTATTATCGTTATCAACAACAGCTGTGCAACCTAAGCGTTTTTCAGTAATGTTATCTAATGAACTCTTAAATGACGTATTAATATTGATAATAGGTAAATCGTCACCGCTATGCATAATATCTGCAACTGTCAGCAACAATCGCTTACCAAGCGTGCCTGATGGGTGTAATAGTGCAAAATCTTCTGCCCTAAACTGTCTACATTCTACAAGTGCAACCGCTAGAGCATCACCAAGTGCAAGCGAAACAGTTGTACTAGCTGTTGGTGCAAGGTTTAATGGACATGCTTCCTTTTCGATAGAGGCATCAAGCACGTAATCACTCATTTTTGCAAGTGTAGATGATGTATTACCTACAATGCTAATTAGCCCAACACCAAGTCGCTTAATTGTTGGTAATAGACGCTTTATTTCATCGGTTTCGCCACTATTGGATAGTGCTAGCACAACATCGCCACCAACTATCATACCAATATCGCCATGCACACCTTCAGCTGGGTGTACAAAAAACGATGGAGTGCCTGTACTTGCGAGTGTTGCAGCAATCTTTTTACCAATTATGCCAGACTTGCCCATACCTGTAACAACAACACGCCCTTTACACTCTAATATCATTTCTACAGATTTAGTAAAACTATCTGATAAAAGATCTTTCGTACGTTTAAGTGAGTCTATCTCAATATCAAGTGTGCGCATACCATAGGTTATGATGTTGTTTTTATCCACGATTAACCCCTATTATGAATGTTGTTCTTGCTTTTCAAGCGAGTATCTATAGCCTTCTTCAATAAAACTCTTTATCAATGGGTGCGGATTAAATGGTTTTGACTTAAACTCTGGGTGGAACTGGCACGCAACAAACCATCTATGTTCTTCTATTTCTACTACGTCAACTAGACCAGAATTTTCGCTAATGCCAGTTGCTATTAGTCCATTTTCTTCTAACTGTTGCTTATAATCATTGTTGAGTTCTAGCCTGTGTCTATGTCGCTCTGCTATTGTATCTGTTTCATAAATAGATTTTATCAAGCTATCATCTAAAAGCTTTGTATCAAAAGCACCAAGACGCATAGTTTCTTCCATTTCATTATGATAATGTTCGTCGTGTTGGTAGTCGATAACTAAATCGGCATTTGCTAATGATTTAATTTTATTTATCTCTGCGGTAGTAGCATTATGTAGCTTTAACACGTTTCGTGCAAACTCAACAACTGCAACATGCATACCCATAGAAATGCCTAAAAATGGAATATCTTTACTACGTGCAAAGTTGACAGCTTTGATTTTCCCTTCAACGCCACGCTCTCCAAATCCACCGGGGATTAGTATGCAATCTAAGCTATCTAAATGTTCGTTTGCATGTTCATTTTCTAGTGTTTCTGCATCTATCCACACAATATCAGCTTTTAAGCTATTTGCTACTGCACCGTGCAATAAAGCCTCTGTCAAGCTAATGTAAGCGTCTTTCATTTCAAGATATTTGCCAATAACTCCAACTTTAACAATACCTTGTGGCTTTTTAATCCTACGGACGATTTCTTTCCATCGTGACAAATCTATCGCCTTATCTTCTAAATCAAGCTTTTTCAAAATAACGCTATCAAGCCTTTGTTCGTGTAGTGCTAGTGGTACTTGGTAAATTGTACTTGCATCTACACAGCTAATAACAGCGTCATTATCTACATTACAAAATAATGCAAGCTTATCTATCATGCTATCTTCAATAGGATATTCACTACGGCAAACAAGTATATCTGGACTAATTCCAATTTCTTGCATCTTTTTAACAGAGTGTTGTGTTGGTTTAGTTTTTAACTCGCCAGCCATTTTTATATATGGAATTAATGTGACATGTATAAATATTACGTCATTTTCTTCTTTTTCAAGACGCATTTGTCTAATAGCTTCTAAAAATGGTAACCCTTCAATATCGCCAGTTGTGCCACCTATTTCAACAATAACTATATCGCAATCATCAACACCTTGCGATATTGTCAGCTTAATTTCATCAGTAATGTGAGGTATTACTTGAACAGTACTACCAAGATATTCGCCACGTCGCTCACGCTGTATTACGTTATAAAATATTTTTCCAGATGTTAAATCGGAATATTTGTTCGTATTTGTTGTTGTAAAGCGTTCATAATGTCCAAGGTCGAGGTCGCCTTCTTCTCCATCTTCAGTAACAAAAACTTCGCCATGCTGTAGTGGGCTCATCTTACCTGTAGAAAAGTTAAGATACGGGTCAAATTTTTTGATTGCGACTTTATAGCCCCTGCCTTCAAGTAACGCACCTATTGATGCCGCAGTAATCCCTTTCCCTAGTGACGATAAAACTCCGCCTGTAACAAAAATATACTTACTCATAAAACCTCTTACTATCTATTTAATTTTAAATATTGTATCGCAACTTGCAAATCTTCAAAAGTATCTACAGATATAGGATTATAATCTGTTTTGACTACTTTAATTTTTATACCGTTTTCTAACGCCCTTAACTGTTCTAAGTTTTCAGCAACTTCTAGCATAGTTCTATCGCTAGAGGCAAACTCAAATAAGTATTCACGTCTAAAACCATACAACCCAATGTGCTTATATCTAACAACACTATCGCTATTATCTCTATCAAAAGGGATAGCACATCTTGAAAAATATAGTGCATAACTATACTTATCTAACACTACTTTAACAGCAGACGAGTTTTCTGACAATCCTAAATTCTTAAATTGAGTCGCTGCTGTAACCATCTTTAATGTATTGTCATTTTCTAGTTCTTCAATCAGCTCATCTATCAATGTTGATGGTATAAACGGTTCATCGCCTTGTACATTTATTATTACATCATCATCTATTGTTTTTGCAGCATATGCTACTCTATCAGTACCAGTTGCCAAATCTGATGGACTCATCATTACAAGTACACCATCGACTTTGCTACATACTTCAAAAACTTCTTCGCTATCAGTAACAACAACTACCTTATCAGCCTTAGAGTTTAGGCAACTTTCAGCAACACGAACTATCATCGGTTTGCCGCCAATATCTGCTAACACTTTACCTTTAAACCTTGTAGAACCAAGCCTTGCAGGAATAATTATTGCACTCATGCGTCACCCTTAATAATACATACTGCCATAGCACATAAACGTGAATGAGATATTGATACCTCTAAATCAAGCCTTTCAACATTGTTTATATATACTATGGGTTTACCTTGCTCATCTGGCAATATTTCAATATCAGTAAACCAAGTTTCTGTATCAAATCCGCTACCAATAGCTTTAACTATCGCTTCCTTTGCCGAAAACCTACCAGCTAAAAACTCAACTTTATTGCTACGTTTTGTATATATTTCTAACTCTTTATCAGTTAATAACTTTTTGGCAAACACATCACCAAAATTTTGATAAACTTTTTCTATTCTGTCAATATCTACTATATCGCAACCAAGCATTTATATACCTTTAACTATTTTATTCATTTCGTAAACTGCATCATGTAGACCAGCAAAAACTGATCGAGAGATTATTGAATGTCCAATATTAACTTCATGCATACCATTTATTTTAATAATGTCGTATGTGTTGAGGTAGTTTAAGCCATGTCCAGCGTTTACTTTTATTCCTAAACTAATAGCGTATTTTGTTGCGTTTTGTATGCGTTCTAGTTCGTGGTTATATTTGTCAGTACCAACTAAGTATTCTGCAAATTTACCTGTATGTATTTCTATAAACTCTGCACCTACTTTTTTAGTAGCATCAATTTGTGCGTTATCAGGTTCTATAAATAAACTAACTTTTATGCCTTTTGATTGTAGTTGCTGTGTAGCCTTTTTAACACTATCAAAGTTATTTATAACGTCAAGCCCACCCTCTGTAGTAAGTTCTTCACGTTTTTCTGGCACGATAGTGCATGTGTTTGGCAATACATCGCATGCAATATCAATAATGCTTTGATCGCATGCCATTTCAAGATTAAGTGGTATAGATATTGATTTTTTAATCATATATACATCATCATCACGTATATGTCTTCTATCCTCACGTAAATGTATTGTGATGCCATCTGCACCAGCACGTTGACATATGTATGCTGCTTCAACTGGGCTAGGCTCTACACCGCCCCTAGCGTTGCGTAGTGTTGCAACGTGATCTATATTTACACCTAATTTCACCATAAATACCATCCATAACACAAAGTAAGCGGGCAACTATACCCGCTTATTTATTTTAGTTGTTTAAAAAAATCTACAATTAAATTATATCGCTTATTTCGTTAAGCGCAAGCGAGCTTATATCGTCACAATATTTGTCAATTTCATCTTGGTTAATGCCTTCAAGCATAACACGCAATTTATTTTCAGTACCAGAATACCTAACAAGTACCCTGCCAGATTTACCAAGTTTACCTTCTATATCACTAATAAGTTTACTTGTTTTTGTAAGTTCTTCAAGCGGTACTTTTTTTGGTATAGCAATATTTTTAAGCACTTGTGGGTATGTTTCAATAAAGTCACCAAGTTCCGATAATTGTTTACCAGTTTTAGTGATAACACCAAGCAATTTCATAGCGCTAATCAAGCCATCACCAGTCGTATTATAATCTAAGAAAATAAGATGCCCTGATTGCTCGCCACCAAGGTTGCAGCCATACTTGATCATATCTTCCATTACATATCTATCACCAACTTGAGAACGTATAAGCGATATACCTTTTTTCTTGAGTGAATTCTCAAAGCCAATATTACTCATAACAGTAGCAACAAGTGTATTATTACCTAAAAGACCTTCATCAAGCATATCTAACGCACATATACCAAGTATTTTATCGCCATCAACAATATTACCTTTTTCATCAGCAAATATAACTCTATCAGCATCGCCATCAAACGATATGCCAACATTGGCACTATGCTCAACTACTGCTTTTGCCATATCGCCGGGATATACTGCACCACATTGTTCGTTAATGTTAGTGCCATTTGGCGAAGCGTTTAGCAATATAACTTCCGCACCAAGCTCTGTAAATGCCATTGGAGCAACTTTATAAGCTGCACCATTTGAGCAATCAACAACAATTTTTAAACCTTGCAAATCAATATGTTTAGGATAACAACTTTTAACAAACTCAACATATCTACCTATTGCAGTTTCTATACGTGATGCCCTACCAATGACATCTGGCGATATAGCTGGCAAGTTTTTTTCTATCATTTGTTCAATTTCAAGCTCTGTTGCATCTGGTAGTTTAAATCCTGTAGGACCAAAAAACTTTATGCCATTATCGTAATATGGGTTATGAGATGCAGAAATAACAATACCAGCATCTGCACGTAATGAGCGTGTTAAGAACGCTATCGCTGGTGTAGGCAATACACCAACCATAACAGCATCTATCCCAGCAGAACAAATACCTGATACTAACGCATTTTCAAACATGTAGCCTGATAGCCTAGTATCTTTACCAATAACTATTTTTTTATGTGTATGTGCATTATCTCTAAAGTATCCAGCTGCTGCCCTGCCAAGTTTAAGTGCAAAATCAGCAGTCATAGGCTCAACATTAGCCTTACTTCTGATACCGTCAGTTCCAAAATATTTTCTCATTTGTTATCAATCTCTACTTGTATTTGTTTTGGGCTAATATCTAGCACATCTATATGGTCTGATTTTAGCCTATAGTTAACATTCCTAATATAATTACCAGCCGTTACTACTTTACTACAATCTACATAAATTGCAATTTGCTCTGCAAAATCATCAACAACGTCAGCCCTACCTCTAACAGTAATATTATCAATAGAAGGTATCGTTTTCATAGTATAGGCTTCGTTTAAATCCACACAAGATACATAAACATTTTCAAAAGTTTTTTGTATAATATCTTGCTCGACTATTATTCTAACAGATGTAGATGATGGATTAACAACTTTAACGCCCTCAATATGTTCAAATCCAACGTCAAAATTAGTAGTTGAAGTGATACTAGCAATATTTATTGGTTTTGTGTTAACACTATCAAGTGTATCAATTATTGAAGATAATCCTTCAATAACGACAGTTTGAGGGTCTAAAACGATATTACTAACTTTATAGCCTTTTGCGATAGTATTTGAAAGTTTAGGTGTAATATTTATCTGCTTAGCAATAACTTGTTCAACAGTTATAACAATTTCTTTTGGCTTAATTTCTTTTATTTCATAATCGTCAGGTATAATAAATGATGATTCATCAAGTTTATATGCTGTTTTGCCTACTGGAAATTTTGAAATATTTATCCTTAAATAAACGCTTGGCTCATTATTGCTTGATTTATCTTCGACATATGTTTTGAGTTTAACATCAACATTTGTGACATCTGCAACAGCTGCATAACCATCGGATAGACCAGCAAATTGTATAGGTACTTGCGAATCAACCAACAAGATTTTGTCAGATGCGACAATAAACCATAACAATATCGCAATAAGTACGCTCATAAATTTTAGTAGCTTATTATTTAACATAGTATCAATCCATCTTTCTTAGCTTGAAGATACTTTCAAGCACTTCTTTTAGTGATGATGCATCAAGTTCTGATGATATGTTGCCATTAACTGCAACAGCAACTGTTCCACGTTCTTCTGATACGACGATTACAACTGCGTCTGTTTCTTCTGTAATACCAATAGCTGCCCTATGCCTTGTGCCATAGTCTTGTGCTAAATCAATACGCTTTGTAAGTGGCAATATGCAACCAGCGTAAGTAAGCTTGTTGCCTTCTAATAAAACTGCGCCATCATGCAAAGGCGAATATGGTATAAATATACTTAGCAATAAATCTTTGCTAACTACAGAATCAATCTTTGTACCTAGCTCAACATAGTGGTGCAAATTTGTACTACGCTGTATAACAATTATTGCACCAAGTTGCTTATTGGCAAGTGACGTAACCGAGCGGACAAGCTCATCAGTAAGCTTAATATCCATAGATGTAGATGACTCGAACCACTTTGACTCGCCAAGAAAGGCTAAAGCACGTCTAAGTTCTGGCTGAAATATAATTATCAATGCTAAGAATAAATAACCAGAAACATTATTTAACACCCAAGATGTAATAGTTAGTCCAAGAAATTCTGAAAAACTAAGCATCAGTAACAACAATAGTACAGAAAATAGCATGTTAAATGCCCTAGTACCTTGCAATAGTATCAAGACGCGATATAATAGATAGCTTATAATAGCTATATCTATAATATCTCTCAATGATACTGTGTACAATAGTGTTCTGACTGTATCCATCATCTAATATTTGCCTTCCTGATTGTGTCACATATTTTTATGGTATCAATACCTTCCCTAACATCATGCACACGAATAATGTTAGCACCATTCATAATAGCATAAGTGTTTGCAGCTATTGTCCCCGTAAGCCTTTCATCAACATTTGCGCCAACAATGTCGCCAATCATTGATTTGCGTGAAACGCCCACTAATAATGGTAAATTCATTATAGCAAATTCTTGCATATATTTCAACAACATATAATTATGTTCTAAAGTTTTTGCGAACCCAAAACCTACATCAAGTATTAGCGAGTTTTGAGCGATACCAGCATTGATAGCTTTTTCAACACGTTCAGCAAAAAAATCTTTAATATCATAAATAATATGCGAGTATTCTGCACGTTTTTGCATGTCGCTAGGTGTGCCAATCATATGCATGATACATACAGCAACACCGCTATCTGCACAAAGTTTCGTAATGTTATCACATTGTAGCCCTGTAATATCGTTGATAATATCTGCACCGTTATCTATTGCATACTTAACAGTATCTTCATTACACGTATCAATAGAAACAATAGCGTTTCTAGATACTGCATATTGCAAGGCATAACTTATCCGTTTAATTTCTTCTTTTGAATCAACATGTTCGGAATTAGGACGCGATGACATACCACCAATATCAATAATATCAACTCCTAGCGAAATCATATCATCAATTTGCTTTGATATTGCGTCGTTATTCGTGTATTTTCCACCATCACTAAATGAATCTGGCGTGGTATTAAGGATGCCCATAACAAGAGTTTTATCAAGTGATATTTCTTTTTTATTAGCAATAATTTTTGTAGGTTTTTGTGCATTTAGAATAGCTTGAATTTTTTTAGCTACATCTGGCAACCCAAATGCTTGAATTTTTAGTCGTTTTATTAACCTATTGTAGTTATTGTAGTTGCCCATTATTAGTACATTTGATACATCTACACTACATGAAATAACGCCACGTTTTACGGCGGCGTCCATTCCACTAGCTATACATTCCTGCTTTAAAATATTTGCAGCAGGCGATTTTAAATCTTTAACGAGTATATTTAAAGCAACGCCTTTTTGTGACATTCTAAGTGCGTATGAGTCAACACCGACACGCACTAGCTCATCATCAAGTCTTTCTTTTTCTGGCGTTACTAAATATACATCATTCATTACTTCTCTATCTCGTCTTTTTCTTCTTTTGGTTTTCTAGGTTTTCTAGGTTTCTTTGGCTCAACAGCTTCTGCAACAGTTTCTTCTTTGTTTTCATTTACTTCTTCTGTAGCCTCAGCAGATATTTCAACAACATCTTCTGTATTTTCAGCATTTTCTGTATTTTCAACACCTTTTTCTAGCTTTTCAGTTTCTTTCATGAAAAACTCTGGATACGTTTTTGCATATTGCTTAACAAGTTCACGTATTTCAAGTGTATCAATAGTTTCACGCTCTAGCAACAAGTCTGCCATTTTATCTAACAAGTCTATATTTTCTTCAATAATTTTCCTAGCTTCGTTGTAGCAATCAGTAATAATGCGTTTAACTTCATCATCAATTTCTTCAGCTGTACGTTCGCTATAATCTTTATGAGAAGATATTTCTTTACCTAAGAATATTGCTTCATCACGCTTACCAAACGAAATTGTACCAAGTTTATCACTCATACCCCAGTTCATAACCATCTTACGAGCTAAACCAGTCAAGCGTTCAATATCGTTACTTGCACCAGTAGACATCATGTTATATTTAACTTCTTCAGCAATCCTGCCACCAAGCATAACTTTAATCATACCAATAATATAATCTCTAGTGTGGTTAAATCTATCGTCTTGTGGTAATTGCATAGTGATACCTAGCGCCATGCCACGTGGTATGATAGAAACCTTATGTACAGGGTCTGCGCCTTCTGTCATGATTGCAACAACTGCGTGGCCTGCTTCGTGATATGCAGTAACTTTTTTATCTTTTTCAGGGATAACCATACTTTTGCGTTCAGTACCCATCAATACTTTATCTTTTGCAGCTTCAACATCTGCCATGCCGACTTTATCTTTGTTTTTACGTGCAGCAAGTAACGCCGATTCGTTTATCAAGTTTGCTAAATCTGCACCAGAAAAGCCCGGAGTACCTTTCGCAATAACTTCTAGGTTTATATCGCTGCCCATTTGTACTTTTTGTGCATGTACTTTTAATATTTGTAGCCTACCTTTTAAATCTGGTCTGCCAACAACAACTTGCCTATCAAAACGTCCCGGGCGTAGCAACGCTGGGTCAAGTACATCTGGTCTGTTTGTAGCAGCTACAAGTATAACGCCCTCGTTAGAGTCGAAACCGTCCATCTCAACAAGTAATGCGTTAAGCGTTTGTTCACGCTCGTCATGTCCGCCGCCAAGTCCAGCACCTCTATGTCTACCAACTGCATCTATCTCATCCATAAATATGATACATGGCGAGTTCTTTTTACCTTGTTCAAATAAGTCACGTACCCTTGCAGCACCGACACCAACAAACATCTCTACAAAGTCAGAACCACTGATACTAAAAAATGGAACACCTGCCTCGCCAGCAACAGCTTTCGCAAGCAATGTTTTACCTGTACCCGGAGGACCTACTAATAAAACACCCTTCGGTATTTTACCACCAAGCTTTTGGAACTTAGATGGATCTTTTAAGAAATCAATAATTTCGCCAAGTTCTTCTTTTGCTTCGTCAACACCTGCTACATCTTTAAATGTAACTTTCATATTATCTTCAGTAAGCATTTTTGCACGGCTTTTTCCAAAAGAGAACGCTTTACCGCCTCCGCCACCGCCTTGCATTTGGCGCATGAAAAATATCCATATCGCTATCAAGAATAATATTGGAAACCATGAAAGTAAGAACTGCATATACCATGGTGTAGTATCAGGTGGTTGTGCAACAATTTCAACTTTATGCTCCCTAAGTGTAGAAACAAGTGTATCATCTTGGTTTGGGCTATATGTAGCAAACTTTTCGCCACCGATAAACTCGCCCGTGATTTTATTTTGTTTAATTATAACAGAGCTAACGTTGTCTGATGTGACAGCGTTCACAAACTCTGTATAAGAAATATCTTTTGTTACTTGTTCGTCTGAGTCAAACAAGTTAAATACTAGCACCATCATAAGCGCTATAACTAACCAAAGGGCGAACCCTCTAAATATATTATTATTCATTTATCCTCCGTTTATTCAAAAATAGATAATATACAAATATCTTTTAAATTTCTATACTTATTTGCGTAGTCTAAACCATAACCAACAATAAAGTGATCTTCAACATCAAAACCAACATAATCTATATCAATTTCTGCAATACGTCTAGATGGTTTATTAATTATTGAACATATCGCAACAGTTTTTGCACCTTTATTAAGGAAGTGCTGCTTTACGTGTGATAATGTCAACCCTGTATCAAGTATATCTTCAACAATAATAACATCTCTACCTTCAACAGGTATATCACAATCATGCACAATTGTTACCTTTCCGCTTGTTTCTGCATTATTGCCATAGCTAGATGCAGTAATAAATGTCATCTCGATAGGTAGTGTAATTTCACGTACTAAATCAGCTGTAAACATAAATGAGCCTTTTAAAACAGATACTATCAAAGGCGATTTGCCCATGTAATCTTTATTAATTTCTTTAGCAATACTTTTTACTTTTTTTTGAATATCATCGTTAGATATTAAAACTTCAACTTTTTCTTCCCTCATTTAACAACCCTTTCAACAGATATATCACCCTCTTTTGAAATATATTCTGCCCAAATTATTTTATCGTTTTGTTCAACGATTATTGCCCTATCACGATCAAATAGTTCAACTTTATTATTTATATACAAATCTTTAAGCTTTTTACCGTCAAAAACATCTCCGCTACGTCTATTTCTGACAATTAATTTATATAAAAGTTTATCTTTATAAAACTTTACCTTCGCATCATGAAGTACTATATTATCAATTCCTATTTCTTTTTCAACTAAAAATATCTGAATTAAGCATTTTTTAAACAATCTTATACTGTTATATGAGCTTTCAAACTTGTAACTACTTGGCATATCAATACGTTTTGACGTTTTACCTTTAACTACATCAATAGCTTCATATACATTTTTTTTCGTAAATCTAAATTTATCTGAAAAAATACTACCTAGCAAAAACTCTTGTTCAAGTTCATGCAATGATAAAAACTTTGCTCTATCAATTAATATATAGTCTTGCGAACTTTCAATAACTACATCATTAGTTTTTTCAAACATATATGTTTGTAGTTTTGCAGACTCTGTTTGTAACCTTAAAACACTATTAACAAATGCTTCGCCACCGTTATCAATCAAAACAGGTAATACATTTTTTCGCACATTGTTACGTACATATTTTGTATCGTCATTGCTTTTGTCGTATGCTGGGCATAAGTTGTTACAATTAATATAATTTTCAACTTGCTCTGTTGTTACACCTAGCATCGCACGGTATATGTTGCTATAATTGCTTGCTATACCTTGCATAGTATATATTGACGAACCAGTAAATAAATCAATAATAAAGCTTTCAAGCTGGTCATCAAAAGTATGTGCCGTTAGTATATAATCTAGCTTATAATCACTTGCTACACTTTGTAGCGCTTTATATCTAAATTTTCTTGCAATCGCTTCAAAGCTATCTTTACTATCAAGCAATTCATTTTTGATATTCACAGATACAAATTCAATATTATTGTCATTTGCAAACTGTTTGCAAAACTGTTCATCATCGTCTGCCTCTGCCCTAACGCCATGATTGACGTGGCAAGCAACAACATAAAACTGTAATGCATCAGCATTTTTGCATACTAAGTCTAATAATGCAAGAGAGTCCTTACCGCCTGAAAATGCGATAAGAACTCTCGAACCTTTAATATCATTTAATTTCTTTAAAACACTATCTTCAAATGATGTATTGCTTGTCTTTTTTGTATATCTCATTAAATTCTTTCTTTTTAGCTTCAAAACCTTCTCTATCCATCAAACCATAAGCATAATCTTTTGCTTCTTCTACGCCCGGTTGATCGAAAGGATTTATATCAACAGCTAAGCCGATTATTGGGACTACATACTGCATGAACATAAATAATTGCCCAAGCGAGTATTCATCAACTGTATCAATAGATATTTTCATTGTTGGCATACCAGATTTTAGTAATGCTGCCTCAGTTGCTTGTAGTTCTGTATTTAATAAATTACCTAAATATAAGCCATTTAGGTAGTTAAACGCTTCATAAAAATTACCGCTAACGCTTTTATCTTTATCGTGATGTTTAACTTCTATTAATGTAATAACTTTATCAAGCGGGCCTTCTCTATAAAGTTGAATTTGTGAGTGTTGGTCAATAGCCCCCACTGCCCTAACAGGTGTAGAGCCAAAATGTTCTGTTTTACCAGAAACATCTCTCTTTTTGCCTAAGCTTTCGCCCCATAGTTGACAAAACCATTCTGCATACTTATCAAGCCTAGAGCTATATGGCATTAACACGTTGATATTTTTATCATTTTCCATGTAGTATAAGTATATTGCGGCAAGAACTTCAATTTGTTTTTGATAGTTTTTGACAATATCTTTTGCGCCAGACAGCATTTTTTTAATATCTACACCAACTAATGCAGCAGGAACAAGTCCAACAGGTGATAAAACAGAAAATCTGCCACCGATTGATGCATTAATAGGGAATGTTACCAGCTTGTTTGCATTAGCATATTCTCTAAGCGGTCCTTTTTCTGGGTCTGTAACAACGACAATATGCTCACGCATATTTTGCGACATCAAGCTACCAAACCAATCGTAAACTAAAGAAAAGTTTTGAGCTGTTTCAACAGTGTTGCCTGATTTTGAAATAACAATACAAAGCGTTTTAACAGGCTTACATATTGATAGTATAGATACTATTTTTGATGGGTCAACATTATCTGCCAACCACACACGTGGATTATATCCTCGCCCAGCTTCTGATAGTGTATTGTAGCCAAAAGGAAGTATCGCATTAAAAACTGCCTCGATACCTAATGCAGAGCCACCAATACCTGCTATAATAATATCATCGTATTTACCTTTAGATTTATTTGCAAAATCAATAATATCTTGCACATTTTCATCTGGCAATAACGGAAAGCCAACAGAGCCATCTTTTACCATTGCAGATAATTTAGTAGCACCTGTTTTAATTTTTTCTAGATACGTTTTTAACGCATCGTCGGTGATACCATTTGCCAAATGTTTCTGTACTGCAAAGTTGTAGTCAAATGTAAAACTATTCATCAAATCCTCCACCAATCATTTTAATTACTTCTTGTCTATTACGTATTATATCAACATTTTTTAGTACATCAATAAATTTTTTTCCATAGCGTTGACTAATTATCCTGCTATCAAACACTGCCCAAAGCCCTGTATCTTCTTCATGCCTAATTAGTCTGCCTATTGCTTGCTTAAAATACAGAACAGCACGTGGTAGCGAGAAATCTAAAAACGAGTTACCGCCATTCTCTTTAATTTTATCTGCACGTTTTTGGAAAACGAAATCAGTAAAATTTTCAAATGGTAGCTTATCAAGTATTACGCACTTAAAACTTCCACCTGATAAATCTATACCCTCACGCAATGTCGCACAGCCTATTAGCACAAGATCATCGCCCATATCAAGCTTGCCGATATTAACATCGTTTTGCGTAAAAATCCGCTTGTTTAAGTTACGTGCAACAAGTGCTTCCTTAACTTTCATCATCCTATCAATGCTGTTACATATAATCAAGCAAGAGCCGTTCATATTACTAATCATTTCGATATAAATATCGTCTTTATTATTTTCGTCACTACTTGTTGGAACGTACAGTTTTGCTTGCTTCTGAAAATTAAAAACAGGTGGTAGTGCTGCCATATCACAATTATCAGCTTCTATGCCTATCTCGTTCATAAAATAGCTGAAATCGCCACCCGTGTTGAGTGTTGCGCTAATAAAAACAGATGATAATACTGTACGCCCAAGTCCCTCTATAAAGCTTTCGCCTGTTTCATACGGTATAAATTTTATATCAACACGATTATTTTGCTTCTCGATATATCTAATGCCTTCATCTTCACTATTAAGCGAGTGTATCGGCTCATAGTATTTAATATATTCATCAAGTAAGTCATCATCTTCTGTATCAGTAACAAGCTCTTTTGCATACTCAACAATATCTTGTATTTCAGATTTTTTGTTGCTATATAATATCTTTGAGTGATCATCTAATTGCAAATGTAGTTTAAAATACATGTTGTTTAGCTTTTCAAGTTCTGACATTACAAATCTGCTTCTATTTTCACGAAAAAATGATATTATGCTATATAAGTGTAACTCGACACCAGCATATTGCGAATAAATATCGCCTATTGAGTGCGCCTCATCAAATATTGCATAATCTCTAAAATCAAATACACCACCTTGTGAGCCTTTAGCTTTAAGAGCAATATCAGATAGTAATAAGTGATGGTTTGTAATAACGACATCTGCTTCGTTTGCAAGTTGCTTTTCAATATAAAATGGGCAATCTGCATAGTATCCGCACTTAGATGAGTTACATTGGTATCTATCGGCCGACATTAAGTCGCAAACACTCGCTTCAAACTTGCTATAAGGTATCTCTACAATACCAGCTTGATAATTATTATCATACCATTCGATAGCGTCTTGATAATACATTGCGTTAGGTATAATAAATTTATAAAATCTTTGTGGGCAAAAATAGTTTTTTCTACCCTTTAATATGTGAACTGATGCATTACTATCTGTAACAGATTGTACAACAGGTAAATCTTTGAAATATAGTTGGTTCATCAACTGCTTAGTTTTGGTGGCTATAATAACTTTTTTATTACTAAGTATTGCAGGTATAAGGTAGGCAATAGTTTTGCCAGAGCCTGTAGGTGCTTCAATTATGGCGTTTTTATAGTTATTAAAAGAGTTCATAACCATTTTTGAAGCTTCAACTTGTGTTTCTCTATATCTATAATCAGGTAAGACAGATTTTAAGTAATCATCATCTTTGAAGTATTTTTCTATCAACATATTTGATTGTAACTTATGTTAAGATTTTTGCAATAGTAAAAAGATAAAAACAGTAAATATATACATATTTACAAAAAAAAGGACAGCTTATTGCTATCCTAGATTGATTTCTTTATTAACTATACGTGCTTTTAGGTCAACAACCTTCGCATGTATCAAATTCATCGTTTCCATAAACGCTGCAACACCCTTACCTGTTGGGTCATCAAGCCCCCAATCTTCACGGTGCTTACATGGCAAATGAGGACATTCTACATTACAACCCATAGTAATAACAATATCTATCGGTGGTAGTTCGTCTATCGTTTTGCTATACTGCGTTTCTTCCATATCTACTTTATATACTTCTTTCATGTAATAAACAGCATCTTGATTAATACTCGGTTTTGTTTCAGTACCAGCAGAATAGCTATTAAATACATCGCTAGCATACAATTTGCCTAGCGCTTCTGCCATTTGACTCCTACAAGAGTTGTGTACGCAAACAAATGCAACATTCGGCTTCGTCATTTAATCCTCAACTTTTAAATAAGTGTTTAGTATTATTAGCAAATTTTACAAGCATAAGCATAACAGGCACTTCAACCAACACACCAACTATTGTAGCAAGTGCAACTGGTGACGCTGTACCAAACAATGCTATTGCAACTGCAACAGATAGCTCAAAAAAGTTTGATGCCCCTATCATACCAGCAGGTGCTGCAATACAATGCGGTAACGATAACGCTTTTGATGAAAAATATGCTATAAAAAATATAAAAAATGTTTGTATTATCAATGGTATAGCAATTAATACAATATGTAAAGGATTTTTTATAATAACATCGCCTTGTGATGAAAATATAATAACTAGCGTCAATAATAACCCAATTATCGTAATATTGCCAAACTTCTTGATAAATACATTATTTAAGTAATCTACCCCTTTAGTTTTTATGATGTAACTACGTGTCAGCACACCAGCAGATAGCGGTATAACAACAAACAACACAACTGATAATATTAACGTATCCCACGGTATAGTTATACCCACAACATCAAGCAAAAACGCTACTATTGGAGTAAATGCAACAATTATTATCAAATCATTTGTCGCTACTTGCACAACTGTATATGCAGGGTTACCCTTAGTTAAATGGCTCCATACAAACACCATAGCAGTACATGGCGCTGCACCAAGTAAAACTGCACCAGCAAGGTAATCAGTCGCTAAATCTGTAGGTATTAAGTTTTTAAATACTATAAAAAAGAAAAACCATGCAATACCAAACATTGTAAACGGTTTTATCAATCAATTTACAACCCATGTAACAAGAAGCCCTTTCGGATTTTTGCCAACATCTTTTACACTTTCAAAATCTACTTTCAACATCATAGGGTAAATCATCAGCCATATAAGTATTGCGATAGGTATAGACACATTAGCGTATGTCAGTTTTTCTAACGTATCTGGTATCATTGGCAAAAACACACCAATAGCTACCCCAACAACCATACATAAAGCTACCCAAACAGTTAAATATCTTTCAAATAACGACATTATATCACTTCATTTTTATTCAAATTATCATAATAACAGGCATTAGGCGTTTGTACAGCGTTTAAACTTGTTATATCTTTTAATAAATCCATAGCAACTTTGCTACCACTTTCACATATCCTATAATGTGTTAGTTTGCCATCTTGCCTGCTTGTAACTATGCCAGAGTTACACAATATCTTCATGTGATATGACAATGCAGACTGTGAATTATCTGTCATGTCTATCAATACGCAAGCACACTTTTCGCCATCACGCAATAATTCTAATATATGCAACCGCTTTTCATCACACACCGCTTTAAATATATTCGCTTGTTGAGCATATTCCATAGCGCACCTCATATCAAAATTTTTTGATGTGTTAAATTTATATTAGTTATTATCATTTGTCAATAGTAAACATCAAAATTTTTTGATGTGTGTTTAATTAGTTGAAATGTAATTATATTTGTGTTACTTTTTATGATACATTTATAGAGGTATATTAATGACACCATATTTTACATTCGCTGGTTTTTCTGGTAGCGGAAAGACTACATTAGCAATAAAAGTTATCGAAGTTTTAAGTGGCAGAGGCTACAAAATTGCTGCATTAAAGCATGATGGGCATAAATTCGAGATGGATAAAGAAGGCAAAGACACATATAGGCTAAAGCAAGCTGGTGCAAAATCTATTGGCATATCATCTGGCAATAAATATGCAATGATTAGCGACTGCGATTATAGATTATCGTTCAAAGAGCTTATGGCGCTTATGCCACAAGATTTAGATATTATTATTGGCGAAGGCTTTAAGGAAGAAGATATACCAAAAATCATTGTACACCGCAAAGATAATGGCAAAGAGCCTGCTAGACTTGGCGACAAGTATGTTATTGCTGCTGCAACTGATGAGCCAGAAGCAATTACAGGACTAGAACATATTTTCGATATAAATGACGTAAATAAAGTAGCAGATTTTATTGAAAATACATTTATAAAACAAAAATTCAAGTATGACTAATGAAAAAAAATGATACTACATCCATAACTATTGCTGTTGCCTCCTTTTTTACTAGGGGGCTTTTTGCGATATATTGGGCAGTAGTTACTAATGTTGCCGCACTTGAGATACCTGCATGGCGTGCGTTATCGTCTGCATTCTTTGTTGGGCTAATGGTCTTGATGGTTAAAGATAGCATGCAAATCGTCAAAGCTTTCAAAAACAAGAAAGTTATGTTTATGCTATTTTTATCTGGCATGATGATTGGTAGCAACTGGGCGTTATATATCTATGCTATCACGTCTGAAAGGATTGTTGAAACAAGCATGGCATATTACATCAGCCCGTTAATTACTGTTGCTTTCTCTGCAATAATATTTAGGACAAGTGTAAATAAGTATCAAGCAATATCGCTTATATTAGCATGTATAGGTGTTGTAAATTTATTTATTGGCTACGGAACTATACCGTACCTTGCGTTATCAATAGCCATAACATTTAGTTTATATGGGTTGTTGCGTAAGGTTATACAAATAGGTGCAATGCCGGGCTTATTTATTGAATCGTTATATTTATCTGTGCCAGCAACGTTTTATTTAATATACCTAGCTTCAACTGGCACAATGACTATCACTAACGCAACACCAATGGAAGTTATACTCGTCGCAATATGCGGATTAACTACTGCGTTACCATTAGTTGGCTTTGCATACGCTGCAAAGAATTTATCGCTTGCCACTGTCGGCATTTTGCAATATTTAACACCAACGGTATCGTTTTTCATAGGTGTTTATATGTATAAAGAGCCGTTCACACTATCGCATTTAATTACTTTTATGTTTATATGGGTAGGGTTGATAATTTACTCCGTAGATGGGTTGATAGCGTATAAAAAGCAGAAAGGCTAACATGTACAATACATGTTGGATTTTTAAATAGTTTTACGTTGTTTAACTTGTAATTAGCGTGTTCGCATATTACGTTATATTATGTTATAAGCTAAAGGAATAGCTTTGTTATTTAATTACGTTTGAGCAGTAGACCCCTCTTTTTCAAAGGGCACATATTCACTCACTGAACGATATAACCACTCGTCACGTAGGCTCACAACTGCGAAACTCCTCACATTGTAAACATTTTTATGACGTTGTTTCAAACTTAGCAACTGTAAAAATGCTAACAATCTTTCGTCAAACATGTCCTCGTTCTCGTTCGCCTTTGCTCCTCGCATATCGTGCTAATGTTCATTCATATTGCCCTTAGGGGTTTTTCTGCTTCGCTAGTTTTGACGTTATTGTGCTAGTATAACTTACTGCTACAAAACATAAAATACGCAAAAAGGCACTGCGAGCGACAGCGTGGCAATCTGTTAACAAAAAAAGGCAACCCCGAAAGGTTGCCTTATATTTTATTTATATCGATTACGCATTATGGATATGTAATGAATGTTGGTATATTAGTTGCTGTATCAGCACCTGCTTGATACCTATATCCAAACTCTCTGCTTGCATTACCTGCAACAAAAGCATCTATAGCATTATTCATTGTATTAGCACTATTGTTTAGCTCTTGTATTGTCCCTACACGTGTTGCGTTAGCAACTGGACCTGAACTCAATACAGCACCAACTGAACCTACTCCATATAATGAACCAATACCAATACCACTAACAAAAAAGTTAGAATTTAATAATGTAGGTTCATTAATCCAACCTGTAACACCGCCAACTTTGGCATTGCCAGCAGAAAAATTAAACGAAAGATTATTAGCATATGATGCAGTTAAAGTACCCGCAGCACTGCTATTTCTTCCAACTACGCCACCAATATTTGGGCTATCAGCTGCTTGTGCTGTTATTGTAACGCCATTTGCGTATGTAGCAACTACGTTACTATCATTAACACCTACTACACCGCCAGAGCCATCATTATCAGCTTGTCCCGTTGCAGTTATATTAACATTAGTTGCTGATGATGATGCTATTAAGCCACTAGCAATATAGCCAACTAAACCACCAAATATAATATTACCACTAATTGTAACATTTTCTACATGCACGTTTACCATGCTTGGTATATCATGGCTAGTATTGACGATTGTGCCAACAACTGCACCAGCAAAGTTGCTAGTAGTAGTAATAGTTACGTTATTCATTTTCAAGTTTTTTATTAAACTATTGCCACCATTATAACCAAATAGCCCTTGATGTTCAGCAGTAGCATTAATCGTCAAATTGCTAATAGTGTGGTTATCGCCATCAAATATGCCACTGTATCTATTACTGTCACTGCCTATTGATGTCCACACAATACTATTTAAGTCAATATCAGCTGCTAGTTTTGCATTGATATTATTTAAGCCAGCGTTTGCTAAATCACGAAACTCTATCAAATCACTCACATTGTTAATAAGAAATTCTGTTGGTACTTCGTATGCTTCATATATAGGTAAAGTATTATCATTTACTACTTTGTATCTATAGCCATCAGTAATACTATTTTGAATTAGGAAAACTTCAATAGCTCTGTTCATATCATTAATATTGCTATTTAACTCTGCAATATCGCTAATTGGCGATGCGCTAATATTATCATTTGTTTCACCAATGCCAGATAATGTGTCATTATCAATGATGAAAAAATTTGATATCGGATAGTTATTAGAACTTTGATACTCAAAACCACCTATTATCTCACCAACTTGTGGGCTATTTCCTTCATTAATAAATGTTACATTGTTTGTGTAAGATGAAATAGTATAACCATCATCAACTGCACCAGCAATACCACCAACATAAACATCATCACCAGTAGTTTTTATGACAACATTATCAACATATGATGCAATAATACTTCCTGAATTTCCACATGCAATTCCACCAACATATGTTATTCGTGCAGTAGCTGTAATATTTATATTTTTTGCAGATGCAAGATAAATAATGCCATTATTTTCATTATAAGTAGCTATTGAACCTGCATCATCACCACTATTGAATGTCATATTACTTACATGAACATTAATTATTTTATTGTAGTTCCTGCTAGTTACTCCACCAACCTCATCGTTACCCGTAAACCTAGCATTATCAACATATACGTTCATTATCAAACCATAGTTTTCACCTGCTATTGCACCAATATGCTCGTCTGCAATTATGATAATATCTTTTACATATAAGTTTTTTACTACACCTGTATCTCCAATAGTGCCAAACAAGCCTTGGTTAGCATTTTGACTATTAATATATAAGCCACTAATTGTATGATTATTGCCATCAAATGTACCTTTGTATCTAGCAGTATTTCTGGCTATTGGCAACCAAATATTACTATCGCTTCCATTTAAATCGATGTCACTTACAAGTTTTGCCGATGTAGTATCATTTAATACAATCTGGTTACGAAAAGCTATCAAGCCATCAATATTGTTAATTTCCCAAACACCATTAACAATTTCATAACCATTATTTGTAGGTGATTCTGCACATGCAGTAATCATTAGCACCAATGTTGTTACTAACGCTAAAAATGTAAACCTTAATTTTTTCATCAATAATCCTCCTAGGATTAATATTATATTTTATTGTCTTAGTGTTGGTATGTCAGTTGTAGGAGTTGTCCCTGCTTGATACCTATATCCAAACTCTCTGCTTGCATTACCTGCAACAAAAGCATCTATAGCATTATTCATTGTATTAGCACTATTGTTTAGCTCTTGTATTGTCCCTACACGTGTTGCGTTAGCAACTGGACCTGAACTCAATACAGCACCAACTGAACCTACTCCATATAATGAACCAATACCAATACCACTAACAAAAAAGTTAGAATTTAATAATGTAGGTTCATTAATCCAACCTGTAACACCGCCAACTTTGGCATTGCCAGCAGAAAAATTAAACGAAAGATTATTAGCATATGATGCAGTTAAAGTACCAACATTATTGCTATTTCTTCCAACTACGCCACCAATATTTGGGCTATTGATTGCGTTTGCTGTTATCGTAACGCCATTTGCATATGTAGCAACTACGTTACTATCATTAACACCTACTACACCGCCAGAGCCGTCGTTACTAGCTTGCCCATTTGCAGTTATAGTTACATTAGTTGCTGATGATGATGTTATTAAACCAACTGAATTATAGCCAACTAAACCACCAAATATAACATTACCATTAATTGTAACATTTGTCGCATGTACGTTTATCATGCTTGGCGTATCACTACTACTATTGACGATTGTGCCAACAACTGCACCAGCAAAGTTGCTAGTAGTAGTAATAGTTACGTTATTCATTTTCAAGTTTTTTATTAAACTATTGCCACCATTATAACCAAATAGCCCTTGATGTTCAGCAGTAGCATTAATCGTCAAATTGCTAATAGTGTGGTTATCGCCATCAAATGTGCCACTGTATCTATTACTGTCACTGCCTATTGATGTCCACACAACACTATTTAAATCAATATCAGCTGTTAGTTTTGCATTGATATTATTTAAGCCAGCGTTTACTAAATCACGAAACTCAATTAAACCATTCGCATCACTAATCAAAAACTCTGTTGGTACTTCGTATGCTTCATATGTAGGTAAAGTATTATCATTTACTACTTTGTATCTATAGCCATCAATAATATTATTTTGAATTAAGAAAATTTCAATAGCTTTGTTCATATCATCAATATTGATATTCAACTCTGCAATAGTTCTAATTGGTGATGCACTAGTATTATCGTTTGTTTTACCAATACCAGATATTGTGGTATTATCAGTAATAAAAAAGTTCTCAATCATTGGATTATTATTATCACCTGTTATCCCACCAATGTATACACCATTTCCTGTACGTTCAAATTTTACACTGCTTGTGTATGAAGATATAATTCTTTCCCAGTTTTCACCTACAATACCACCTACTGAACCATCATTTTCACTTATTACTAAAGTAGCATTATCAACGTATGATGCTACGATATCTCCTGAATTATCTGCAACAATACCACCAATAAGAGGATAATAAGAATCAGTGACATCAGAAGATATAATATGTACATTTCTTGCAGATGACATATAAATACTACCTTCATTATAGCTAGATATTGAGCCAGCATCATCACGAACATCAATTGTTAAATTATTAACGTGAGCATTAGTAATAACACCATAATTTATCTCAGTTATACCGCCAACATCTATATTAGACGTAAATTGAGCATTATCAACATATACAGTGTTTATTGTCCCATTGTTTCTACCTGCTATTGCCCCAATATCATCGTGAGCAATAAACCTAGCATTATCAACATATACATTAGTTATTAAGCCATAGTTTCTACCTGCAATTGCTCCAATAAATTCATCTGCAATTATTATAACATTTTTTACATTTAAGTTTTTTACTATACCGTTAGCACCAATAGTGCCAAACAAGCCTTGATGAGTATTTGTAGTATCAATATATAAACCACTAATTGTATGGTTATCACCATCAAATATGCCATTATATCGAACTGAATTTGGAGCAATTGGCAACCACGTGTTTCTTTCGTTACCATTTAAGTTAATATTATTTACGAGTTTTGCAGATGTGTTATCATTAATAATAATTTCATTACGAAAAGCTATCATACCATTAGCGTTGCTAATTTCCCAAACACCATTAACAATTTTGTATCCTATTGGGTCAACTGAGCTAGTATCACCCCCATCATCTGCACATGCAGTAACCATTAGCACCAACGCTGGCACTAACGCTAAAAATAATATCCTTAGTTTTTTCATAAATACTCCTCCCCGATTATTATATTTACGTGTTTAATATATATTCAATAATAATTTTTTGCAAGGTGTATGTTACACAAAGAATTTTCACAGCAAATAAATCAGTATTTTTTCATTATTTTGCTTGTGTTTATTAAATTTAAGGAGTACAAGATATTTTAATGTATTTATAGTGGTGTATTTATGAAAGACAAGCAACTTTTATCAGTCTTAATAGCTATGGCGTCGTTTACAACTTGGGGCTTAGTCGCTATCTATTGGAAACAGCTAGACCATATCAATCCTATAGAGATACTTGCGTTTCGTGGTGTCTTTGGTTTATTTTTTGCTGGATTATTCGTCATATTCATGAAAGAAGGATTAGCAGTTTATAATACTTTCAAGAATAGAAAAATGCTACTTACGATGATTGCATCTAGCATTATGATTGCGTGTAACTGGGGTATATACATATGGGCAGTATCTAATGGTAAAATTACTGAAACAAGCTTAGGATACTACCTAAATCCGCTATTTAACGTGCTTGCATCTGCATTAATATTCAAAACACATATGAATAAAATTCAAATGTTCTCAATATTCTTAGTATGTATTGGTGTTGCAAACTTATTAATTGGTTATGGCTCTATACCTTTTATTGCATTATCTATTGCTGGTTCATTTTGCATCTATGGCGTTATACGTAAGATTGCACCTATTGGCACATTTCCCGGATTATTTATAGAAACGTTATTCGTTGCTATTCCGTCATCAGTATATTTGTTGTACTTATATTTCACAGGTACAGGCACATTTTTACATGCTAGTGGTATGGATATGTTCCTTATTGTTGTTAGTGGCATAGTGACAACTGTTCCACTTGCTGGTTTTGCTTATGCTGCAAAGAATTTACCATTATCAACTGTTGGTATTATCCAGTATCTATCGCCAACAATATCTTTTTGTGTAGGAGTGTTTATGTATAAAGAAACATTTACGTTCTCGCACTTTATAACATTTCTATTTATTTGGATTGCATTACTAATATACACTACTGATGGCGTAATACACTATAGAAAAACACATAAACATTAATCATTTATTTGTAATAGTCATTAATTAATTGCAAAACTTCTTCTTTAGTGTCAAGTATTTGCATAATATGTTGTTCAGTCTTATCTATCAAACCATTTTTTTCAAGCATATTAGCAACATTTGCATATACAACATTCCAAAACTCGCTACCAACAAGTATTATAGGCATTTTATTCATATTATTTGTAGTGTATAATGTTAGCGCTTCGTATAGTTCATCCATAGTTCCAAAACCGCCAGCAAATGCGATAATAGCTTTTGTTTTAGCATACATAATATACTTGCGTGTGTGAAAGTGGTTACAAATGTATGGCACTGTTACATATTTATTATGCGACTGTTCATGTGGCAGTATAATATTGATACCGTATGTTTTAACACCAGCATCATAACCACCATGTGAGGCAGCCTCCATAATACCCGGACCGCCACCAGTAATAATATTATAACCTGAATTTCCAAGCAATTTTGCAGTATCATACGCTAATTGGTAGTGGTAATTATCTGGCTTTAACCTAGCAGAGCCAATCATTGTAACGTTACTCTCATCGCCATTGATGACATCTAGTCCATTTAACAATTCATCAGCAATATTTATTATACTATCCTTATTTATCAATATTATACACCATATTTATTTATTACATAAAAAAAGCGCCCTATAAATAGGACGCTAAATATAAATACTTGTTCAGTAATTATTTGTTGTCATATAATGACCAAGAGCCACGAGTTTTTGCTAAGTTTTGAGCATCTCTCATTTCTTGATCAGAGTAGTCAAACACGATTTCAAAGTTTTGTCCAGGGAATATTAAATCTGGGTCTTTGATATTTTGTTTGTTAGACCAGTAAATGATA
>CAYJIW010000010.1:12229-30906 GCA_964370335.1 uncultured Deferribacteraceae bacterium | reverse complement strand
GCTGGCAATAGCAGAGTTATCTGCATATTTTATGATTTTATATATTATGCCGTCTGTATAATCTCTCATTTATAGGTACGTCATCAAAAACATTGATACACTAAAATAAATTGCTAAACCAGTAATATCATTTAGTGCAGTAATAAATGGTGTAGATGCAACAGCTGGATCTTGTTTCAACTTCATTAATATCATTGGCACAGCTGCACCTGTAAACGATGCAAAAAGCATAGCAAAGAATATTGCAACACCAACAATAACACCAAGCTTAATATCGCCACCCCAAAATGGAGCAACAACGCCAAGCATCAGACCTATTATTAAGCCCATAATTAAACCAACGCTCATTTCTCTAGCGACAGTACGCCCCATGCGTGATAAATCGACACTACCCATTGCAGCACCACGTATAAGCACTGTTGCCGACTGGCTACCAACATTACCGCCCATTGCCATAACTATTGGCATAAACGCTGCCAGTACAAGAAAATCTTCTATATTGCCTTGAAAGTATGATATAACACCACCGGCAATAAGTTCGCCAATAAATGTAATAATAAGCCATGGCAACCTTGCACGTGCAATTTTTATAGGGTTGCTAATCATTTTTTCTTCTTGCGATACACCAACCATGCTATATATATCATCAGATGCTTTTTCACGTATTACATCAATGACATCTTCAACAGTAATAATGCCCGCAAGTTTGCGATTTTCGTCAATAACTGGTAGCGCTAGTAACGAATACTTATCAACTAAATCAGCTGATACTTCCTCTGTATCCATAACGCTAACAGTAATAACATCAGATACCATAATTTCTGATAACTTCTTTTCTGGTGGGTTTAATATTAGTTGGCGTAGTGATAAAACACCAGCTAGCCTGCCATCATCATCAATAACATATAGGTAAAATACCATTTCTAAGTCTTCTGCCTTATGTAACTGCTTTGTAGCTTCTTTAACAGTAGTATCTTCATGTAGTGCAAAGTATGATGTATTCATAATTGCACCAGCAGAATCTTCTGGGTAGAAAAGTAGTTCTTCAACGTCCTCTAGCATATCTTTAGGGATATAATCCATATATTTAAGGCGTTGTTCGATAGGTAGCAAACGAAGTATATACGATACATCGTCACTTTCCATAGTAGATATAAGTGTTGATGCTAAGTTTTGGTCAAGCTCTGCAAATATTTTTACAATATCGCTATCTTGTAGTTCTAGTATGACTTGCACTATTTTATCGTTATCTGTGAAGTAGCTCCAGATTTTTTTACGATCAATATCTGGCAACCTTTTAACTATAATTGCAATATCGGCATGGTGCATTTTTTCAATAAATTTTTCGAGTGAGTGTTTAGCGTTTCTGCGTATAAGCTTTTTGACGTTTTCTAGCTTAATTTCTAATGTTTTTGCTTCCATTATACGTTCACTCCTACAAAATTTATCAATAATTATAACGCTTTTACGATAAATAATCTACAAAAAAATGTAAAATAAATAACATAATAAAGTGTAATATTAATTTTATACATCTTAGGAAAAATGTAATATTTTCTTGATTTATATTAAAAAAAGTGTATAATAACTTAAATTATCGTTAAGAAAAATGTATTTCAGAGGTGATGTTTCATGAAACGTAATGCTATAAATATATTAACTAGTTGGAAAATTAAAGAAAATCGCAAGCCTATGCTTATTTATGGAGCAAGACAAGTTGGTAAAACATGGATTATGCGAGAATTTGGCAAAACTGCATACAATGATTACATATATATTAACCTAGAACGTAACAAACTTGAATTTGATTTATTTACACAAGACCTTGATACATCACGTATAATTAAAGGGATAGAAATAATCGCTAAAAAGCAAATTACACATGACACGCTTATAATTATTGATGAAATACAAGCAAATCCAAATGCTATTACATCACTAAAATATTTTTGCGAAGAAAAGCCCGATTTACATATTATTGCTGCAGGAAGTCTTTTAGGCGTCACATTGCACGATGGAGTGTCATATCCTGTTGGCAAGGTTGATACTATGTCACTTTATCCACTCAATTTTTACGAATTTTTACTTGCTATTGGTGAAAAACAACTTGCACAACTTATTATATCTAATGACTTTGAAATGGTAAACATATTTAATGATAAACTTACACAATATCTTAAGGAATATATGTATATTGGTGGTATGCCGGAGGTTGTTCAAAATTATGTCAATAACCGTGATTTTTATAAAGTTAGAGAAATACAACTTGAAATCCTTGATGCATATCATAAAGATTTATCTAAACACGTACCAAAAAACATATTACCTAAAGTTAATATCGTGTGGGATGCTATAGTTGCACAACTTTCAAAAGATAATAAAAAGTTTATATATAGTGAAATACAAAAAGGCTCAAGGGCAAAAGATTATGAAAATGCTATTGAATGGCTTAAAAATGCAGGGCTTATTTATACTGTAAATGATATTTCAAAACCTTTCTTACCCATCAAAAGTTATTATAAGAATGGGTTTAAAATTTTTATGTTAGATGTTGGACTACTATCAGCAACGGCAGGCATTACTGCAAAAACCATTTTAGATAACAATAAGTTATTTGTTGAATTTAAAGGAGCGATTGCCGAACAGTATGTACTACAAGAATTAAAAACAATAACAAATATTGATATTGGATATTGGACTAGTAATGCGACAGCAGAAGTAGACTTTTTAGTTCAAATTATGGATAAAGTAATACCATTAGAAGTGAAATCATCAATAAATCTGCGTTCAAAAAGCCTTCATACATACATTGACAAATATAAACCTGACATTGCTGTACGTTCATCACTTTCTAGCTACAAAGTAACACAAAATATCTACGATGTACCGCTAAGTATCATTGGGAATTTAATGCTGATTATTTACGATTAAACGCTATCATTATTATAAATTTCTATAGATACCTATGCCACGTATTTTATGGCATGGCAGTCAACCTATTACTATAATTCACTTAAAATTAAATCTCTCACATTACATATTATAATATTACAACATAACAACCTTATTTTTTTCCTTGACACCCTCCCTCCCATGATATTTTAAGGTTGATATACGATATGTATATATTATAAGTAAAAGGAGATTTTATGATGAAGAAGTTACTTTTTCTAGCATTATTTATAATGCTAACAGCAACAAATGCGTTTGCACAAGACGAAAGTGCAAGTACCAAAGATGATGGGTATAGCACAAGTGGTGTTTATTTATTAGGGAATTTTAGTGTTATTCCATCTTACACATTTAGCACACCTTTTGGCGATTTAACCTCTGATGACTTAGAGAACACCGGTTTAGGTGGAGGACTTACTGTTGGTTACTTAACTAACTTTGGTTTAGCAGTAGAAGCTAGCTTTGATTATAATTTATTTTATGATGGAACAGTTTCAGTAGGAGGCGTACAAGTTGCTTCTGAAAGTATCTCAAGTACAGATTATAAACTTTTTGCATTATATCAACCAAGTTTTGGTTTTAGTATGTTATCTTTAATGCCGTACGTTGGTGGTGGAGCTATGATTTCAAGTTCTAGAGTAGAAATTATTGGACTCGCAGACTCTGGCACATCATTTGGATTAGGTGGGAAAGCGGGATTACGTTTAAATGTTTTATTCTTACTATTTGATATTGGTTTAGGATATGATTATCGTTTCCCTACCGATGGAACATTTATTAAAGATGTTTCAGTAAGCGATTTTGCAATAAACTTTGGTATTGGTGTTCAGTTCTAATAACTCATTAATTGGATATACCTAAAAAACCGTGTATATTTTACTATACACGGTTTGCTATTTTATTAGTCGGCTTGTCTACGTAAATAAGTCGGTATCTCAAACACATCATCATTCACATCAAGTGTTGGTAAATTAGCATCTCTACTAACTGTTTCCTTAATGCGTGATTGAATTACGCTAGCTGTTGCAGATGGTTTTGGAACAACTATTGATTCGATATTGCTTGGCATTGCTCGAGCAGATGTACTTATACCTGTTGCAACAAGGGTTACAGATATTGTACCATCAGTACGCTCATCATATCTAATACCGTCAAATAGCATTACATCTTCACCAGCTTCACTATTTGCAAGTTCTAGTACTTCGTTAACTTAAGAGTTCAATAAGTCATCAGCGTTACCAGATATGTTTACTAATAATGCATGAGCACCTTTAATACTTGTATCATTTAATAATGGGCTTCTTAATGCTGCTTCAAATGCTTCTTTAGCTCTGTTTTCGCCACTAGCAGTACCGATACCCATAATAGCTTTACCTTTATCTTTCATAGCCGCTGTAACATCAGCAAAGTCGATGTTAATATGCCCTTTTTGGCTAGCTATTTCACAAATACCTTGTATGCTTTGGCGTAATACGTCATCTGCAATACGTAAAGCTTCTTTATGAGTCATCCTTTTATCAATATCTTGTAGGTTGTCGTTAGAAACTACGATATAAGAGTCGACATATTGGATAAGTTCCTCTAGTCCTCTATCAGCAAGTTCGTTACGTCTTCTACCTGTTGATGTTGCAGGTGTGTAAACTATAGCGACTGTCAGCGCTCCGCCAGATTTAGCTTCAGCAGCAACAACTGGTGATGCACCAGTACCAGTACCGCCGCCCATACCAGCCGTAATAAATACCATATCAGCGCCTTTTAAAGCACTTCTTATATCATCTAGGCTTTCTAAAGCGCACATTTTACCAACCTCTGGGTTGCCACCTGCCCCTAATCCAGTTTTACCAAGTAAGACGCATTTGGACGCTTTAACACCTGACAGTGCTTGCGAGTCAGTATTAACCGCAATATATTCAACAACATCTGATATATTGCTATCAATCATGTTTGCAACTGCGTTCCCACCACAGCCACCAACACCTACTACTTTAATTACTGCTCCGTTCTTGTAAGGTATGCTTTCATTTACAAATAATTCGTCCATTGTTATCCTCCATTTGCACATATTATTTTATACCAATATCTATTAAAAAAATTCTTTCATCCAGCCTTTCATTCTGTCATAAACACTTTTTATTGTGCTATCTTCAGAGTGTGTTTTGATTGCACGTTCAGAGTTTCCACGCTTTGCATGTAGCTTTGCAAGTCCAACCGCAGTAGCATAAATCGGATTATTGACTTGGTCAGATAATCCACCAATACCAACAGGATAGCCAACCCTTACAGACACTCCAAAAACTTTTGATGCAAGTTCCTCAATGCCTTTAAAGTTTGACATACCACCCGTTAAGATTATGCCAGCGCTTAATTTATCAATTAAATTTTTTCTATGTAGTTCACCTAAAAATATTTCGCATATTTCTTCAGCACGCATTTGTAATATTTGTGTCATAACCGATTTTGAAACAAGCCTAGCAGGTCTGCCACCAACCGATGGAACAGATATAACTTCATCCTTGCTTACCATATCTAAATACACGCAACCTTCTTTAATCTTAATTTCCTCAGCTGCCGATTCAGATGTAGATAACCCCGATGTTAAATCACGTGTGAAGTTATTACCACCAATTTGTAATACTGCCGTGTGAAATACTGCACCTTTATCAAAAACAGCCATATCAGTAGTTCCACCACCACCATCTATTAAGCAAACACCAATTTCACGCTCTTCTTCTGTTATAACTGCTTCTGATGACGCTAATTGCTCTAGGCAAATATCTTCAACTTGGATACCAGCTTTAGTACATGATTTTGTAATATTTGTAGCCGATGAAACAGCACCTGTAACGATATGTACTTCAACTTCTAATCGTACGCCAGACATTCCAATCGGGTTTTTAATTTCGCTTTGTCCATCAAGAATATACTGTTGTGGTAGCACATGTAGTACTTCGTAGCCAGCGGCAATATTTGCAGCAGATGCAGATTCGATAACCCTAGCAATATCACTTTGTGTAACTTCGCCACTTTTTACCGCAACAACGCCACGTGAGTTAAAGCTATTAATATGGTTGCCAGCTATCCCTGCTACTGCACTTTTGATAGAAACACCGCTCATACGTTCAGCAGCAATTACCGCATCTTTTATAGCCGATACAGTTGCATCAATATTAACGACGACACCGCGTCTAATGCCTGTGCTTGGCGCTGAACCTAGCCCAATAATATCAATATCGCCTTCAACATTTTTTCTAGCTACAACAACACATATTTTTGTAGTACCAATATCTAAGCCTACAAAAGTGTTATTATCGTTATTATTTTGTTGTGCCACTTCGTACCCCCTTGACGTATATCCTTTCATCAACCGTCAAATCTGCATAGTCTATAGTTTTATATCTTTTTTTCAAAACATTTGTGTAAATATCATAATTTTTCACGAATAAATCGTTATTGTATGGGCTGTATATAGTTTCATCGCCATAACGTACTTCAAACATATTTGGTTTCAAAATTATATTTGTATTAGATAAAAACTCATTCTTATCTAGTATTTCTTTAAATCTTTCAGCATTAACTCTGTTAATGTGTGATTTTGCTACAATATTTACACCATCGCATGATGATTTTAAAACTTTTCCACTTTTTACGTATGTATAGCATGATTTATCGTATTTATACTTAAATTGCGGTATTTCTTCATACACTACTAATTGTATTTCGTTAGGTAATTGCCTTGATGCAACAAGCTTTTGTACCCATGGATCGTTTATTTGTGCCATCACACCTATGTTTGCATCAAAAATATTCATACCAACTAACGAATTACCAAGTAATATTAAATCACGTCTATTAGAGTTATCAACACCTTTTACTTCTACGTTGCTTACAGTAAATATTTCCATTGTCATAAACTTTTCAGATACTGCAAATGCACCTACACACATAAAAAATAATATAAAAATTAGTGTAATATTTTTTAACATAATTTAACCCTTTATCACATTATCTAGTGTGGCACTATCAGCAATCATTTTTACTAATGGCGCAAACTCTATACCTGCTTTCTTAAATGATTGAGGCACTAATGATGTCGATGTCATACCCGGCAACGAGTTTATTTCAATAGTAAAAACTTCGCTATCAGTTACCATAAAATCTACCCTTGCAACACCCCTACACATACAGCCATTATATGCTTTAACTGCAACATCTAAGACCTTACTATACATTTCATCAGATAGCTCTGTATCAAGCAAATATTCCGTCATGCCTTTTGTGTACTTACATTCATAATCGTAAAACTGCTTTTTTGGTTTAATCCAAATAGCTGGGTATGCTTTACCATCTAGTACAGGTACAGTCAATTCTTTCCCTTGTATGTATTGCTCTACAATTATTTGTGAATCTAGTTTAAATGCTTCATCTATCGCTTTTGCGTATTCGCTTTCATTTTCCACAATGCTAACACCTATGCTAGAGCCTTGCTTTGCTGGCTTTACAACGCATGGTATGCATAATGGTTTTTCGCTATTATTATAGCTATCACGTGTGAATACTTTATACTTTGGCGTCTCTATACCAACACCAGTAAACATATATTTTGTAAGCACTTTATCAAAAGTAATAGCGCTAGATGTAACACCAGAGCCTGTGTATGGTATTTGCATAGACTCTAGCAAACCTTGTATAGTTCCATCTTCGCCAAAAGTACCGTGTAGCCCTAGCACACATATATCAGGCTTCAACTCAATTAGCTTTTTAGCAACATCTTTATCAACATCAACAAGTGTAACATTTGACGTGTATTGTTGGAGCGCTTCTGCCATATTTTTGCCAGTTTCAAGCGACACATTACGTTCTTCAGATATTCCGCCGTATAGAACACAAATTTTAGTGTTTTTATCTATCATTTATCGCTCCCAACAAAATATTCTGCCAATTCGTGTGAAAATTTTGTTATATCACCTGCACCAAAAGTAACAATTACAACTTTTTCTGTGCCTAATTCATCAACTTGCTTATAAAAATCTTGAAAATCTGCCAAGTAGTTAATATCTTTAAACCCATGTTTCTTAATATTATCAATTAATGCTTGTGCATCTATGCCTTCAATAGGCTGTTCCGATGCTGCATAAATATCTGTAATAAATAGTTTATCTGTATCCATAAAACATTTTGCAAAGTCGCTCATTAAACTAGCTGTGCGTGAATACCTATGTGGCTGAAAAATTGTAACAATTTTATTATTTGGCATCGCTTCGCGTATTGCTTTAAGTGTTGCAGTAATTTCTGTTGGGTGGTGACCATAATCATCTATTACGATACACTTATCGCCATCATATCTAACAGACATACGGCGTTGTACACCTTTAAACCCTGATAGTGCTTCACGTATAATATCAATATCAATACCAAGCTCTAAACAAACACCAATAGCTGCTAGCGAGTTATAAACAATATGGTCGCCCGGTAATTTTAACGTAATCTCGCCTAAATCATTATCTTTATAGACTACATTATACTTAACGCCAAAGCCTTCTTTTTTAACATTTGTTGCTTTAATATCTGCTTGCGCCTTCATGCCATAAGTTATAAATCTTTTATCTATCTTTGGGATAATATCGGCTGCGTTTGCATCATCAACACACACGACACAACAACCATAAAATGGCACTCTATTCGCAAACATTGCAAAGCTATCTTTCACATCGTCAAAGTCTTTATAGTTTTCCATATGCTCATAATCTATGTTTGTAACAACAGCTATTGAAGGATACAACATCAAAAATGAGCGATCGCTTTCATCAGCCTCTGCAACCATAATATTACTTTTGCCAAGTGCTGCATTATTATCTATACTGTTTAACCTGCCACCAATAATTATTGTTGGGTCAAGCTCTGCACATTGTACAATTTCAGCTATCATACTTGTTGTAGTTGTTTTACCATGCGAGCCAGCAACAGCTACTGCATACTTTAATCGCATAAGTTCTGATAACATTTCACCACGACTTATAACTGGTATATGGTTATCACGTGCAGCAATAATTTCTGGATTATCATCTTTAACTGCTGATGTATAAACAAGCACATCTTTTTCGTTTACATTTTCTGCACTGTGGCCACGAAAAATTGTTATACCCATCTTCTTTAGACGTTTAATATTAGTATTTTCAGAGCTGTCAGAACCAGTAACGGTAAATCCCATATTATGCAATACTTCTGCAATGCCACTCATCCCTATGCCGCCAATACCAACAAAATGTATATTTTTATATACGCCAAATACCCTATTCAACGCCTATCTCCTTTACAATAACTTTTGCACTGCTATGTTTTTCACTGTTGCTTAAAGCTATTTTAAATTTTTCGTAATTATCTTTTATATCTTTCAGTTTTTCTAAAAGCAACTTTGGTGTTGCTTCATCTTCTGTCATCATATTTGCTTTACCACTATTCGTTGCAGATAAAGCATTAAAGTGCTGATGATTATCGCTTGCAAGTTTAAGCGGTATATATACAGCTGGACATTGTAGTGCTTCTAGTTCAAATATTGTACCAGAACCAGCCCTTGCAATTGCAATATCAGCTTCATTCATAACGTCTGCAACATTGTTTATATATGGCTTAATAACTAATTTATCACCATATTGCTTTACATATGTTCCATACATAGCAATAGTTTCTTGGTATAGCCCTTCACCAGTTTGATGAGTAACGCTAAAACCTTCATTAATTAGTTGGCTTATAGACGATGCAATCAACTTATTGACTGAACGACTACCTTGCGAGCCACCTAATATTAATAGCTTGCCATTATAATCATGCGATTTTGGTTTAGCTAAAAACACTTTCCTAACTGGGTTACCAGTAACAACTGTATTACCTTTTGCATTTTTTGTATCTTCAAACGATAAAAATACTTTCTTACACAGTCCTGCAAATACTCTATTTACTAAGCCCATAACGCTATTTTGTTCATGTAAATATAATTCAGCACCTTTTAGCTTAGCTATAAATGCCGATGGTGCAGAAGCAAACCCGCCCATTAAAATAACTTTATCATCTTTCTTTATATGCGGCATCATTTTTATTGTTGCTATCAACAACTTAAACAATGATACTACTTTACTAATTATACCTTTACCTTTAAATGCAACCACATTTTGCGGAACAAAGTCATAACCTAACTGTTTTAATATGCGTGCATCAATACTTCTGTTTGATACATAAAACTTTACAGTTACGTTTTTCGATTTTAGTTCTTCTGCGATAGCTATAGCTGGGTATAAATGCCCACCTGTGCCACCACCAGCAAAAATCACTCGCATTTTTTGCTCTCCTCAATAGAGCGTAGTATCACGCCCACGAAAAATAGCGATACCAGCATAGCAGAACCACCATATGATACAAATGGCAATGTTATCCCTTTTGTTGGCATTAATCCTAGCACTACACAAACGTGCATAACACTTTGCATAAATATCACTAGCGATATACCAAATATTAATAATCTTCTAAATTTATCTTCATGGTTAAATGCAGCCCTTAGCGATGCCCTAAAAAAGAACACTACTAACAAAAATAATATGCCTGCACCAATCAACCCAGTTTCTTCAGCAATAATTGCGTAAATAAAGTCTGTATGTGCCTCTGGTAAAAAGAATAACTTTTGTGTTGAACTACCAACACCTTTACCAAAAAAGCCGCCACTACCAACTGCTGCAAGTGATTGTATCAACTGGTAACCGCCACCATATCTATCGCCCCATGGGTCAAGAAAGCTTAATAATCTACCTTTTCTATAACCAAATAGTAATGCAGATGCTAATATCGGCAACACGATGCCAACCACACCAAAAATGTGTATAAGCCTTGCGCCACCAACTAAAAACATTGCAAACGATACAACAACGATAATAACAGTTGTTCCAAAGTCTGGCTCTAGCATGATTAACGATGCTAATATACCAACCAATATAGTTGCTGGCAGAAAACCTTTACCAAACTTCGACATAGCGTCATTCTTTTTATCTAAGTAATGTGCCAAATATAATACTGCTGTAAACTTTGCCAACTCTGATGGTTGGAAAGAGTACATAGGCAAAACAATCCAACGTCTTGCACCATTTATCTCTGGCATCATAAATACAACTAATAATAATACTATCGTAATAAAGTATATAAGCACTACATTACGTCTATAAAACTCAAGAGGTATATGGTATGCTACAAACATAACAATGAAACCTAATATAACGCTAATAAATTGCTTAAAAAAGAAAAACATTTCAGAGCGTTCAAGTCGCATTGCTTGCACAGAACCTGTTGAATAAATAAATACTAATCCTACAATTATTAACAAGGCGCATGTGCCTAATATTTGTACCCTTATATCTCTATAATTTATCATGTATCACTTCCGGCATACATGTGGACGTATTCTGCAAACATTTCGCCCCTATGCTCAAAACTTTTAAACTCGTCAAAACTTGTACAAGCTGGCGACAATATTACAGTAGAGCCTTGTTTAGCGTTATCTCTGCAATATATTACAGCATCTAGCAATGTTTTGTGGCTAGTTTCCTTAGCTTCAACCTTGCCTGTTAGTTGCGATTTTATAATATCTCTTGCCTCGCCAAAATAGCATACTTCGTCAATACTATTGTTGATATAGCCAATTAGCGGAGTATAGTCGCTATTTTTATCTCTACCACCAAGCAATATCATTGCTGGCTTTTCAACACTTTTCAAAGCAGTTATAACCGATTCTACATTAGTTCCTTTTGAGTCGTTTATATACGTAACTCCATTGTATGTAGCAACAACTTCTGTCCTGTGTGCCATACTAGATAACCCTTCAAGCAAGTTACTAACGTCGCCTTGAAAATCTGCAACACTATCAGCAAGCATCAACGCATACTTCAAGTTTAATAAATTATGTTTACCAAATAGTTTAAAACTATCAAGATTTACACTAAATTTACCAAAATCTAGTACATTACTTATCTCGTCATCAACTGAGATATATTGTTTATTTATATGCTTTATTTCAGCATGTTTCTTTATTTTTTCATCATCATCTGCAACTAGCAATCCATCAACTTCAATAAAATCAATAATCCTAAGCTTAGATTGATAATAATTATCCATACTGCCATATCTATCAATATGGTCTTGGGTAACATTTGTAATTGAGCCTGCAGTTATGCTGAACAGCCTCAACAAATCAATTTGGAAGCTTGACATTTCTAGTACAAAAACATCAGTATATGTATCTTGAACAGCCTCTGCATATGCTAATCCAATATTGCCACATGCAACAGCATTTATACCTGCATTATTAAGTAATTGTGCTACTAGGTGCGTTGTAGTAGATTTACCGTTTGTGCCTGTTATGCCGATAATCTTTGCACCTTCTTTTCTAAATTTATCTGCAAACGCAATCTCGCTAGATAAGTTACCATTTACATTTTTATATTTTTTTAAATCAACGCCCGGACTAACTATAGTAATATTATACATATTAGTGTATGCAGCGATTGGCTGATATCCTAATGCTTCATTATTGTCATATATATCAACAACTTCATAACCATCTAACTTTAATAATTCGTGCACTGCTTTTCCACTTTTTCCATATCCAATGATAGCTGCTTTCATATTATCACCTAATTTTTAGCGTACTTAAAGCTACAATAGCTAGTATAAATGTTATTATCCAAAATCTATTAATGATTTTTGGCTCTGACCACCCTTTTAGTTCAAAGTGATGATGAAGTGGTGCCATTCTAAATAGCCGTTTTCCACCTGTTGCTTTAAAATAAACTACTTGTAACATTACCGATAGCGTTTCAACAACAAATATACCGCCAACGATTAATAGTAAAATCTCTTGCTTAACTATACATGCCACAATACCTAATGCGCCACCCATTGATAAGCTGCCAACATCGCCCATAAATATGCTTGCAGGGTATGAGTTAAACCATAAAAATCCTAAGCCAGCACCAGCCATTGCACCACAAAAGACTGTTAATTCACCAGCGCCACGTATAAATGGTTGATGTAAGTATTCTGTCATTACAATATTGCCAGCAATGTATGCAAATAATGCATATGTACCGAACGCTGTTACTGCTGGCATAGTTGCTAAGCCATCTAGCCCATCAGTCAAGTTTACAGAGTTGCTTGTACCAACAACAACTAATACGCCAAATAGTATATAAAACCAAGATAAATCAAAATATATCGACTTAAAGAATGGCACTGTTATTGTAGTCGCTATTAACGAACCATCTAAGTACATAAGCAAACTAATGGCTACTAAAGCAATCAGGACTTGATAAAATAGCTTAGTACGTCCTCTAATACCTTCTGGATTGCGCTTTATAGTTTTAACGTAGTCATCTGCAAATCCGATTGCTCCATATCCTACATATACAAATAGCGCTATCCAAACATAATAATTAAAAATATCTGCCCACATAAGTGTTGCAAGTACGCTAGACATCATTATAAGCAACCCGCCCATTGTAGGTGTACCTTGCTTTGCTAAATGCTTTTTAGGCTCGTACCCTTTAGGTATTTGTGATAGCTTCCAACGCTTTAACAATTCTATTACAATAGAGCCTAGTATCATTGTTATAAGTAACGCAGTAATTGTTGCGTACATAGTTCTAAATGTTAAGTATCTAAATACATTAAATACTGATATATATTCAGCTAGTGGGTATAGTAAGTTATATAGCATTGCTAGCTCCTGATTGTTTTATCATTGTTATAAAGTCCTCAAACCTCATTGCTCTAGCAGCTTTTATAAGCATTATGCCCTCTTTTATGTTTGCTACGTAATCCATAGCTTCAAGCTTTTCTGCAAAAATAATTCTATTATCTGTGTTTTCATATTTTTTAAATTGTTTGCCACATAATATAAAATTAACATCTTTATATTTATTGCTTTTATCTATCAATTTGTCGTACAAGTCTGATTCATAGCCTGTTATCTCTAACATTTCGCCAAGCACTATATGCTTTGGTTTAATATCTATCTCGTGTATTGCCTCGATAGATGTTAGTATCGACTCAAACCCAGCATTATATGTATCGTCAATAATTACTAATTCACCTATATTTACAATGTTGCCATGCATTTTCATAGGTGTATATTTTTCAAGCCCTTTACGTATATCACTTGTTGCCATATCTAGCTGTTGTGCTATCGCTATTGCCACTAAACTATTAACTGCAATATGTTTATATGGGTGATTAATTCTATATACTTCATCACTACCTTGTGCAGTATATTCAATTGATAAATAATCGTGTTTAAAACTTGTTAAAAAGTAGTCTGCATGTGGTTCTGCACTAAATGTTCTAACATTAAGCCCATCATGGTTTAAATATCTTGATAGCCTTTTTGGTATTATAAGTAACCCATCTTTATTTAATCCAGACGATATAGACAATTTTTCTTTAATAATATTTTCGTACGTGCCAAACATGCCAATATGAGCTGAACCAGCAGATACAACAACTGCAATATCTGGGTTAACTATTTTTGATAATGCCTCAATCTCGCCAGATGAGTTAGAGCCAAGCTCAACAATAATAACTTCTGCATTATCATCAATGCCAGCACCTGTTAACGCTGTGCCTAGTTCGTTATTCTTGTTGCCAGCAGTAGCATAAACATTTTGCGTAACAGATAATACTTCATTTAGCATATCTTTTAGCCCTGTTTTACCAAAAGAGCCTGTTATTGCAATCTTTTTTGCTCTACAAGTTTTAAACCGTGTGTAACCAACCGTTTTTAATGCTTTTATAGTATCAGTAACTAAAAACTTGTTACCTTTAACATTATCATATTCAGCTTTATCGCTCATAACAACGCAAGCTGCGCCCATATCAATAGCTTTATTAGCAAATTTATTACCGTCTAATATTTCGCCTTTCGTGCCGAAAAATATATTATTAGCTTTTACACTACGCGAGTCAAGCTCTGCACCAATGATTTCGCAATCAGATACAATTTCGTACTCAACAATGTTTGGTATTAGTTTCACTAATTCAGACACATACATAGTTTTGCTCACTTACAAATATTTTTGTACTACTAATCTATCATCAAATGAATGTTTAGTTGTGCCAATTATTTGATAATCTTCATGCCCTTTACCAGCAATCAGTATAATATCGCCATCGTGTGCGACCTCAACTGCTTTTGCTATTGCCTTTTCTCTATCTGCTTCAACGATAACTTCGCAACTACCATATACTACACCAGCTTTTACATCTTCTATAATATCTAGCGGATTTTCTGTACGTGGATTATCGCTAGTTATAACTGCAATATCAGATAGTGTTGTTGCAACTTTTGCCATACGTGGACGCTTAGTTTTATCTCTATCTCCGCCAGCACCAAACACAGTAATAATACGGTTTGTCGCTACTTTTCTAACAGCGGTTATAACATTTGATAGTGCATCATCAGTATGTGCATAATCTACAAACGCTGTAATACGGTCGTTACTAAACTTTTCAAGCCTACCAGCGACATTATCAACACTTTCTATACCATCAAGGCATGTATCAATATCTACACCTAATATCAGCGCCGCTGACAACGCCGCAAGCATGTTTTCTAAGTTGTGTTGCCCTATCAAATTTGATTTTAGAGGGCGTTTTATCTTTTTGCCAAGTATAGATAACTCTGCACGTGTACCCTCAACAGTAAAATCATACTTTAAAGGGTAAATATCAGCTTTTTTATCGACTGCATAAGTATAAACTTTCTTAGTATCTTTTATTGATGATACAAGCTTTTTACCATATTCATCATCAATATTTATCACTTTATATTTTGATAACTTATTTTTAAACAACAGTTGTTTTGCTTCAAAATAATTATCCATGTCTTTATGATAATCAAGGTGGTCGCCTGTTAAGTTAGTAAATATTGCAACATCAAACTTCATGCCTACAACTCTATTTTGCACCAATGCGTGTGATGATACTTCCATAGATACAAACTCACAGCCAAACGATAAACCTTCTGATAATATTGAGTTTATCGTATATGCCGATGGTGTTGTGTTATCTAGTTCTATGTGCTTATCATCTATATCTGCGCCAATAGTACCAATTTTTGCCGTCTTTATACCGTCTGATGTAAATATTGCATCAAGTATGTACGATGTAGTCGTTTTACCATTAGTGCCTGTGATAGCAACAGACTTATACTTTTTAAGTGGTTCATCAAAATATAAATTTGACGCAAGCGATAATGCAATACGCCCATCTTTAACAACTATGTGGTTAATATCATCACTAAGTTTACGTTCAGAAACTACAAGCGACACAGTACCTGATTGATAAAGTGCAACTGCAACATCGTGCGAATCAAATGTTTCGCCTTTAAACGCAAAAAACGCAGAGTTTTCAGGAACACTTCTGCTATCAAATGATATATAATTTATTTTCTGTTTTTTGTCTTTTGTATTTACAGATGTAACTTCTTTATCTAAATACTTTATTAATGCGCTAACGTCCATAAGCTACCTTTAATGTTGGTTTAAAATACTTCCGTTCAGTCGCAATATATTCAGCAATTTGCCTAAATACGTTAGCAGCAGTTGCACCACCATATATCGAACTTCGTGGTGACTCATACAGCACAATCATTGCTACTTTTGGCTCTTCCGATGGAAAAACCCCAGCAAAGCTTGCATAATAATGTTCTTTTGAATAAGCGCCAACTTTCGCATCATAAATAGAAGCAGTACCTGTCTTACCAGCGATATTTATTAAGCTAGTTTTTGCACCGCTACCAGTACCTTCTTCTACAGTTTTACGCATTAGTTTCATCATATAATCAGCTGTTTCAGGCTTCATAACACTAACTGAACTATTTTCTATGTGCTGTTCAGAACCGTTTGTAACAAGCTTATTAATAACTTTAGGAGTTACCATTTCGCCACCATTTGCAATAGCGGCATAAAACCTTGCTATCTGTAGTGGTGTAACAAGCACTTCATAACCAATGGCCATTGATATTGGGCTTGTTTTTGACCACTCTTTAACATTCTTTAGTCTACCACTTTCTTCTGGCACGCCATATATACCTGTTTTTTTACCAAATCCAGCTTGCGATAAAAATGCATAAAAGTTATCTCTATTATCGTTTTTCATTAAGTGTGCGATACCGATATTACTAGATTTTACAAAAACATCTTCAACGCCAAGCACGCCATAATCTTTTGTATCTGTGTATGTATATTTGCCAACAGTTACTTTTTTATTAGTGTCTATCTTTTGGTTCAAGTTTAGTTTATTGTTATCATACAAGTAGCTAAACGCAACAGTTTTAAAAGTAGAACCCGGCTCGTATGATTGCGATAATGCAATACTTTTCCAAGTTTTTTGTGCATACTTAGAGTAGTTTTCTGGATCAAAACTATCAACATCAGCAGCAAAAATAATTTCGCCTGTTTTAACATCTATAGCTATTGCAGTACCGTTTTTTGCGCCAAACTCTTTAGCGCCAGCACGCAATAAGTATTCAGCAGTAGATTGTATGCGGTTAGATACAGTCAAATATACTTCGCTTTCTGGTTTAAGTGCTGCTGCTTTATCTTCAAACAATATCAATCTGCCACGAGAATCACGTAACGACGCAATAGTTGCCTCATCGCCACCAAGCTCATCATTAAGCACATATTCAAGCCCTGCTCTGCCGGCATTATCAGCACCTGTAAACCCAACTAAACTAGCCATAGTATTACCTTCAACGTAAAAGCGTGCTTCTTCTTTGAAGTATTCAAGCCCTTTTAGTTGAGCAACTAATTTTTCTGCTTTTTCTATATCTATCCTACGTTCTACCCAAGTAAACTTGTTTTTATTCCTAAGTGAGTTAATTGTTTTTCTGCTTAGTGTTATGCCATTAGCTTTAAGCACACTATCAAATACGCTCATATCAGGAATATTTTTACCGTAAGCATATAGCGATGCTACAATTTTATTTTTAGCAATCAAGTTGCCATCTATATCGTAAATATTGCCCCTGTTCTTAGAAACTGTTACGCTAGAATCTATTTGCGAGTTTACAAAGCTTTTGTATCTGTCGCCTTCTATAACTTGTAAATGGAAAAGTCTTGCCACGATAAGCAAGAGGACGAACAAAGACAAAAATGAAAATAGTTTACGTATATTATTTTCACTGAACATAAAACACCCTATCGCCTGATGGAAACTCAAAGCCTAATGATAATGCTTCTTTAATAAGCTTTTCATCACGTAAAGCATCAGAATAGCGTTCGTGAACTTTTTGGTATTCAATATTTTTTTGCTCTAGCTGGGATGCTAGTTTTGAGATTTCATAACCTTCTTTAATGCAATGTTGCCTAACGACAATAAGCGATGTTATACCTAATAATAACAGCATGAATAACGCAACAGCGATTGGACGTAGAGTAATTCCAAAGTTGATGATGTGGTTTGTTAATATTGCTTTCATGTTACACTCGCTCCGCAACCCTTAGTTTTTCACTTCTCGATAGCGGGTTGGCTTGTATTTCGCTATCAGTAGGTGTTATTGGCTTTCTAGTAATTAGTTTAAACTCTTTACGTTTGCCACAAACACAAATAGGAATACGAGGCGGACACACATAATCCTTTGCGTATTCCACAAGCGCTTCTTTAACTATCCTATCTTCTAGTGAATGAAA
>CAYJIW010000010.1:11673-12219 GCA_964370335.1 uncultured Deferribacteraceae bacterium | reverse complement strand
TTAACCAAAATATTTATAGCGTCTAGTTCACCATTGACATAAATCCTAAACGCTTGAAAGCTTTGTGTTGCAGGGTGTATGCCTTTTTTGTGAAACTTTTTTGGTACAGCTTTTTTAATAACATCAGCCAGTTCAATAGTCGTTTCAAACGGTTTAATTGCCCTTGCAGTAGCTATTTCGTTAGCTATACGCTTTGCAAACCTATCCTCGCCATATTTCCAGATGATTTGCGACAAGTTATCTATAGAAAATGTATTGACGACTTCTGTTGCCGATATACCTTGTGTAGTATCCATACGCATATCAAGCAATCCATCTTTTCTAAACGAAAAGCCTCGCTCGCCTTCTTGCAACTGGAACGAAGAAACACCAAAATCGGCATAAATTCCGTCAATTTTATCTAAGTTTAATTCTTTAAGTACAATATCAACATCGGAAAAGTTTGAATGAACAACACACACTCTTCTATCGTTATCAAATTTTTCTTTCAATCTAGCTACAGCATCAACATCTCTATCAAGCACGATTAATGTAGCATTATCATCT
>CAYJIW010000010.1:11375-11663 GCA_964370335.1 uncultured Deferribacteraceae bacterium | reverse complement strand
CCGCCCCCGCCACCAGTACAATCAACATATATCCCAGATGGCTTAATATCTAGGTTATCTATAATCTCGTTTAGTAAAACTGGCACATGCCCCATAATTTTAGCCTTCAATATAGTTTAATTAGCATTTAGCACATTATTGAATGCTAAAAAATTGTTAGATCAAGCTCATCACTACCGTTTGCAATCATATCAGAGAATTGCGAGTTTTCTTTATCTCTATTCTCTTTACTCCATATTTCTATGTAGTCGCCCATGCCAATAATGCAACATTCATCTTTTAGCCCAG
>CAYJIW010000010.1:2802-11313 GCA_964370335.1 uncultured Deferribacteraceae bacterium | reverse complement strand
TTCTCTATGTTTGCTAGATATTGCAATCCTACCAGATGCATTAATTTCAGCAGGTAGTGCAGATGCAAATAAGCTACGGTATGCCATCATTTGTGCCGGTGTAGCAGGCGGATTATCTTTAAAACCTTGTGCAATTTTTTCAAATTCTGATTTAGGTAGAATTTTCAAGCAACCAGTATTTTGAGCAAAATATACCATAAGCGAGTTATTAAGCCCGTTTTGACGCAGTTCATCTCTCATCTTCGATGGAAGACTGACACGACCAGCATCATCAAACTTGTTAATAAACTCGCCAGTAAATAGCATCGTAAATTTGCTCCTGTTTATTTCATTAAAATATAGTCATAGTGATATAATTATTAGTTAAACACATTTAAAAAAATATTTCAACAACTTTTATGACATTTTGATACATTTTATGCCATTACATGTCAAGATACTATAAAATCATTACAAATGTCAACAAAATATATGAGTTTTGATACAGAAAATATTTATAATTTTATTATAGAAATTTAAGTGATAGTGTAAGATTTGTTAAAAATGGATATGAAAAAACGGAAGCTTTTACACTTCCGTTGATTTTTAAGTTATTTACGTTAATTACGCTTAAGGTAATTTTTGCAGAATAAGCGGCGGATTATCCCCCACACTATTAACAATAAACTCAAATTCTCTATTAGCACCTAGTCTATCATTCAACGCATTTACTACTGCATCTGCTTTAAATCCTGCTAGGCTACCAACAGTGGTAACATTTGTACTATTTTGAGATGGTTGCCCAATATCAGCTAAGCCATTATTTATACTCGCGCTTTCTATGAAATATGTATCATTTATTATCACATTTGAGCCTAAACTACCAACAATACCGCCATTTCCATTTGCAACCGCAATGTTACCGATGTTGTAACTTGCTGACAATGTAGTTTCTAATATATTGCCTATGATGCCACCTATACCACTTCCATTAGTAGCGGTAAGGTCGCCTGTGTTGTAACTTCCTGAAATTGTAGATGAATCACCTGAAATACCAACAACACCGCCTATTACAGAGGACCCGCTAACATCACCTGTATTGTAGCTTGCAGTTATTGTGCTAGCATAAAGGTCACCCGCAACTCCACCTATACGCCCACTAGTACCAGTAACATTACCAGTATTATAGCTATCTATTACTGAGCTACTACGAGCAGCACGACCAACAACACCACCTACAGCAGCATAACCTGATATAACAGCAGTGTTGCTACATTCTTGAATTTGTGATAAAGATGCATTACCAACTATACCACCCACGTTACTGGCTTCATCTGTACCTGTTACTGTACCACCAATTACTGAAGCATTTACAATACTACTAGTATCAGATATGCTTCCTACAACACCACCTACACTACCATCTGTCCCACTTATTATGCTATTAACTATTGTAATATTCTCTACTGAGGATAAAGTAGTTGATCCAATTATCGAACCGACGTTTGATTTGCCTGTCACGTTTGCGTTGCTTATTGTTAAATTCTTTACAACTGACTGAGATATATAACCAAACAAGCCTGCAGGATGATTTAATGCATCATTATTTATATACAACCTGCTTATCGTATAATTATTGCCATCGAATGAGCCTTTATAATTATTAGTTGAGAAATTAGTACCTATTGGTATCCATTGGTTACTTTCGCTACCAGCTAAATCGATGTTACACACTAGTTTTGCATCTTGAGTTAGGTTGCTACGTAACGCAATCATACCATTAGCGTTATATATTTCCCACACTCCATTAACATCAGTATAGCCTATACCGCTAGTATCTGCACAGCGTGGGTCTATCACTCTTATAGATGGTATCTCGTTATCACCAATTTTTATAAATTCAAACTCTGATGATATTCCATTATCTATTGCGTTGTTTAGGTTTGCTATATTGTTGTTCAAATCTTGGATACTATTGATACGCTGTGTTGTTGCATGGCTTGGCTCATCACCAATAGCGTTATATTCATTATCTGCACGTACATAATAGTTGTTATCAACTCTTGCTGAATTTCTTATTGGAACTATGCCACCAATACTTGCAGATGGAAGACCTGTACCACTTAGTGAAAAATCAGTTACAAATGTACCTTCTATCACAGACTGTGCAGATACTTCACCAGCAATACCACCAATACTATTGGTAAAACCTCTATCTATTACACTCACGTCATTAGCATATGATGCATATATAGAAGATGCACCAATCATTCGTGCTACTAGTCCACCTACTTCTGCACTATTATCGTTAGTTACAATACTAACATTATCTACATATGAACCAGTTAAGGTTGAATTATTAAATATGGCTGCTATTGAACTTGTAATAAAACCATCAAATTCAGTTGTTGACTCAAATGTTGAATCTTTAACATATACGTTTGAAATTAAAGTATTTGCACTTGCTTCAAAAACAATACCACCAATACTACCATCTACTGTTATATCAGCATTGATTATGCCTAAGTTTTTAATCGTACCACCTGATACATAATTAAACATACCAGCTAATGCGTCAATAGTATTATTTATATACAGCCCACTTATTGTGTGGTTATCGCCATCAAATATACCTGAATATGCATCGACTTTAGCTATAGCTTCCCACTGGTTACTGTCGTTACCTGCTAAAACTATATTACACACAAGTTTTGCGTTTAAGTCAGTATCGCCATTATTCACTGCACTACCAAATGCAACTAAACCTGTAGCATTATATATTTCCCATGTGCCACTAACATTGTCATAGCCTAATGTTGGCGGTTCATCACAAGTCGCTGTTGATAATATCGTTATTGAAAAATTATCTGATATTGAGCTGCTAGCTGTTGATGTCGCTGTAACTTTTACTATACCTGCTGATACGCCTGTTACTACACCATCTGCATCTATACTTGCAGTTGCATTATCTATCATATATGTAACACTTCGTTGTGTAGTTGTATCTGGAGTGTATTCTATCGTAGGGCTTAATGTAGCGCCTACATCTAGTGTTGTCGCTGGATATGATAATGTTAAATCTGTGATAACTATTTCTGTATCTGATACATTTACTGTAACTGTTGCTGTTTTTGTATCATCTGCGTTTGACGTAATTGTGATTGTTGTACTACCACTTGCAACACCTGTAACCTTACGTGTAGATTCATCTATTGTTGCTATATTAATATCATCTGATGCCATTGTATAAGTCTTATCTGTTGCATTATCTGGGTTGACTGTTACTGTGATTGCTTCCGACTCACCACCAGATACTAGAGAAATTACAGATGGATTTGCTGTTATACTGCCTACTGGCACATCTGATACCGTTACGGTAATTGTTGCTGATGCGCTTGTATTATCTACAGATGTGATTGTGACTGATGTGATACCATCGGCAACACCTGTAATCATACCTGTTGAATTATCTACTGTTGCAACTGCAATATCGTTTGATGTCATTGTGTAAGATTTGTTAGTTGCATCTAAAGGATTGAACCTAATCGTTGGCGAAGCTGATTCGCCCGTATCTAGCTGGACTGCGTCAGCAGTTATACTTATAACTGCCACATCGCTAGGAGTTACCCCTCCACCCGTATTTGAATTTCCACTTCCACCGTCACTACATGCACTTAGTGTAATTAGTAGTGCTGGTATTAGCATAAATGCTAATGATTTGATTCTTTTCATAATACCCCTCGTATAACAAGTATTTGTTTCCTAAAAAACATGGGTATAATTATACAGACTTTTTGTTATTTTACAAGTGTTATTAATATACCTACTAACACTAGAAATATAAAGCTCTTAGTCATCAACAATTTAGCAATAATAGAAAATTATAATTAGAAAAAAACGGAAGCTTTTACACTTCCGTTGATTGTTGGATAAATTATAAACACTGTTGATGATGTATTTTAAGTTTAGACACGTCAACGCAATTTGTGTTGGATTTTTGATTTCAGACGAGGCGTCTTAGAAAAAACAAGCGGAGTGTACATAAAGCCTAGCGTACATGAGCATTGTTTTTTCTAAACAACGAAGTATCAAAGCAAAAGACTCACAAATTAAAGGAGTTTGGCAGCTTGTTTAGCGTGGTATGTTAATATCAAATCCGCCCCCGCCCTTTTCATCGACGTCAACGTCTCCATCATTATTCTATCGCCATCTACATAGCCTAGTTTTGCAGCTGTTTTTATCATCGAGTATTCGCCTGATACGTTATAAGCTGCTACAGGCAAGTTGCACATATCTTTAACTTCACGCACTATATCGAGATACGCTAACGCTGGCTTAACCATTATAATATCTGCACCTTCGTCAATATCTTGTAGTGCTTCTTTTATTGCTTCACGTCTGTTTGCTGGGTCCATTTGGTAGCTTCTTCTATCGCCAAAAGTTGGTGTAGAGTCTGCCGCTTCCCTAAACGGTCCATAGTAAGCAGATGCATATTTAACAGCGTAGCTCATTATAGGTATATTTTTAAAACCGCTCTCATCTAACGCACTACGTAGTGCCATTATGCGTCCATCCATCATGTCGCTAGGGGCTACCATATCTGCACCAGCCTCCGCATGAGAAACTGCTTCACGTTGTAATAACTCTAATGTTAAATCGTTATCAACATCGCCATCAACAATTATTCCGCAATGGCCATGGTCGGTATATTCACACATGCAAACATCTGTTATCACGTACAATTTTGTATTTTGTTTGATAGCTTTAATAGCCCTCTGAACGATACCATCTGCACCGAAAGCACCTGACCCCTCTGCATCTTTATGGTCTGGTATGCCGAACAGGATTACAGATTTCAAGCCTAATTTTTCAAGCTCTATACACTCTTTCACTAGCATATCAATACTAAAGTTATAAACCTCTGGCATAGATGGGATTTCACGTTTTATGTTGTTGCCTTCGCATACAAATAGTGGGTAGATGAAATCATCAACACTAAGTGACGTTTCTCTGACCATGCTTCTAATAGTTTCATTTGAACGTAATCTTCTTGACCTAGCTATTGGAAAATACATATTTATTCACCTTTAATTATATTATACCGACAACGCCTTCTGTCGTAAATGTTTCTGGATACCTTGATACAATGCCTTTACTCAATAAATATTCCGCAGTAGTGCTACCTATGCTAACAACATCTAGTGTATTAATATCGCCCTTGAATTGCTTTAAGAACGATTTAGCAGCCGACGGCGAGCATAGTGTTAAAACATCAATTTTGTTATCTTCTATAAATTTATCTACATAACGTCTTGGATAGTCTGCAAAGTGCGTGACATATACTGCTGGAGTGATAACTTTTGCACCAAACTCGGCAAGCTCCTCAACAGGTAGTGGCAGTCGTTCCTCTGCACCGGGCGATAATATCCTTGCACCATCAAGTTTTATTTCTGACAGTAGCTTTATAACATGCTCCATATTATGTACAACTGGTGTCATATTGGCAGATACGCCAATAAAGTTTTCCATAGCTTGTGCAGTTTTAGTACCAACAGCAATATACAGATGAGCCCTAACATTTTCGTGATAAGGAGCAAAATATTTAACAGCGTTCGCACTGGTAAACAGTATAACTTCATACATGCCATAATCAATTTTAGGGCATAGTTGACATACTTCTATCATTGGCAAGATATATGGATAATGGCCAGCGTTAGAAAGCTGGTTAATAAATCCGCCTGCTTGTTCGTATTGTCTAGTTATTAAAACTCGTTTACCAGTTTTTTGCTTTTGTGCCATATTATGAATATATTTCCTTTAATAATTTATCGCCACCAGCTTCAAGTACGCTATCAGCTAAATCATAGCCTAGCTGTTCAGGGTTTGCTTGGTTACCTGTAAGCTCTTTTACGATTTTTGTTTTGCCATCAAGCGAATAGAGGATGCCTTTAATATGCATCTTGCCATCATCAAGCAATGTAGAGTGGCAACCGATAGGAACTTGACAACCGCCTTGCAACCTACGAAGGTATGCACGCTCTGCAAGCATTCTCGTTTCAGTATCAGCGTGTCTGATATGTTCTAAGTACTTAGTAACTTCTGTATCATTAACACGTGTTTCAACACCTATGATACCTTGACATGACGCTGGCAACATAAGCTCAATAGGTATATCTTGCTTGATATGCGACGTTAGCCCCAACCTAACAAGCCCAGCTTTTGCAAGGATTATAGCATCATACATGCCATCTTCTAGCTTCTGCATACGTGTTTGTACATTGCCACGCAAATCTAATATTTCTAAATCTGGGCGTTTTTCAAGTAGTTGTAGTTTACGTCTAAGTGAAGATGTACCAACCTTTGCACCTTGTGGTAGTTCATCAATACTATTATATTTAATAGACAAAAACGCATCGTTAGGTGTTTCTTGTATAGGGCTAACAAACAGCTCTAAGCCTTCTGGTAGCTCCATTGGGACATCTTTCATGCTGTGTACTGCGAGGTCTGCTTCGTTTTCAAGCATAGCAGTTTCTATCTCTTTAACGAATAATCCTTTTCCGCCAATTTTTGCAAGAGGTACATCAAGGATAATATCGCCTGTAGTTTTTATAATATTTAGTTTACATGTGACATCATCAAATTTATCTTCGATAAGCCCTTTAATATATTCTGCTTGCCACAGTGCAAGTTTACTACCACGTGTAGCAATAATTAATTCTTTTTTCATAACTACCTCAAGCTATATTTTATTTAGTATCAAAAATCATGCTAATAGCATCGTTAATCGTATATTGCGATTTATCCGATGCATGCTTTTTCAAATTAGTAAACGGTGTATGAAGTATCTTATTCATAGTAGATTGCAGTAGATACTTTAGACGCTCTATTTCTGCTGGGTCGGTGATTTTATGTTTTTCGCAATACTTTGCGAGTTCTTCTTCTTGTTTTTCATCAAAAACTTGACGGATTTGCTTTATTGTAGGCACAACATTAAGCATTTTCATAGCGTCATCAAAGTTATCGACGTATGTTACAACAATTTCTTGTGCTTTTTTGGCTTCCTTTTCGCGTTCTTTTTTGTTAGCTTCAACAACGCTTTTTAAGTCGTCAATGTCATAAACATAGGCATTTTCTACATTTGCACCAGCTGGGTCAATATCACGTGGAACAGCAATATCAATAAAAAACATAGGCTTGTTTTTACGTTTTTCCATAGCTTTTTCTATCATATCGCCACTAACAACGTAATCTGTAGCACCAGTAGAGCTGATGATAATATCTGCTTCGTGCAAGTGCATAGCGAATTTATCAAATTCTATAGCATCGCCACCAAACTCATTAGCTAATGTTTGTGCTTTTGCAAAAGTTCTGTTAGTAACAGTAATTTTACCAATGCCAGATCCAACAAGGTGTCTAGCAGCCAGTTCGCACATTTCGCCAGCACCGATAACTAACGCTTTTGCTTCGTTAAGGTTATCGAAAATCTTTTTAGCAAGTTCAACAGCAGCATAACTAACAGAAACTGGGTTTTCTGATATACCAGTATAAGTACGCACACGTTTAGCAGCTTTCACAGTAAACTCTGCAAGCCTATTTAAGAACGTACCCATACCTTTATATGTTTTAGCATCATCGAACGCATCTTTAATTTGCCCAAAAATTTGCGGTTCGCCAAGTACAAGGCTATCAAGCCCAGACGCTACCGAAAATATATGTTTAACAGCGTCTTGCCCACATGAGCAGTATATATATTTTTCAAGTTCTTGTTGGTCAAGGTTACAGTTATCAGAAACAAGCTCTAACACATTTTGCTTGTGGCAAGTGCTAATATCAAGCACGAAATAGTATTCAACACGGTTACATGTTGATAAAACGACTGTTTCGTACACTCTATCATCTGCTAGCAAATTATTATAAAGTTTTTCTAGCGCATCATTTTCAACTGCCATGCGTTCTCTAACGTCCACAGGTGCAGTATTATGGTTTAATCCTAAAACTACTAATTGCATCCACTTACCCTACTAAAAAAACTATAACGCCGATATACGAAATAAGCATAGCTAAAAAGCCAGCTATCGTAAATAGTGCTGTTTGTCTTGGTGTAATTTTCTCTTTATGTTTACCGTATAATATAGCTGCAAAAATAAACCACGCAACTATAGATAACAATATTTTTACTGTACTACTTAATGAAAAGTCGCTAGATGATACCCACATAAAGCCAAAAAACGCACCAGCAGTGAAGAATGATACTCCAAACTGTAGTGTCATATCAATAATTTTATTGATAGTGTTTAGCGGTGGGAAGCGTTTGAATACAAACCCAAAGCTTTTTGTTTTTAGTTGCCTTTCTTGCAAAAAGTACATAAGCGATGCAAAGAAAGATGAAACAAAAAATGTTGAACCTAATATAATAAATGGTAGGTGTAGATAACGCCATAGTGACGATACAACCTCGCTAGGCTCTGTGATAGGTGCGTACAACGCCAATATTGAGCAAACTAGCGGAAACGGTATTAAAAACATACCTAT
>CAYJIW010000010.1:0-2792 GCA_964370335.1 uncultured Deferribacteraceae bacterium | reverse complement strand
AATATGTAAGTGCGAACGCACCAGAAAGCATAATTAAAAAATCGTATAGCGTAGATGTTTGCACGTTACCAGTATCGAAAAACCTTAACGCAAATTCAAAAATATTAGATGCTAAACCAACAACTACACCAGCGTTAAATAAATAACGGAATATTGGCTTACCAAAAAATAAAAATAATCCAACAAATAAAAACGCTATAGCGTAGGCAAAAAGAGGTATATATGCAACCATTTTTGTTCACCTCGAAGATTTATCTTTTATATAATTTTATTTTGTGCTATTTCAATGTATGACTCTACACGAAATTTTGAAACTTGTTAAGCAAAAAGTTTATAAAAAATATAAAAATAATGACATTTCTAAATTATTAGTTGAATCATGGGCTTTAAGTTGGCCTATGATAATGATATTATTCTTTGAATTTTTCATGAGTATCACTGATGTATGGGTTGCTGGTCAATATAGTAAGGAAGTAAAAGCAGCTACTGGATTAGCTAACCAAATATACTTCTTTTTTATAATTGCAGGGCAAGCGTTGACAGTTGGTGCGGTATCAGTCATATCACGTTTATACAATGCTGGCGATAAGGAGCGTTTCCAATCTGCTATATATACAGTAATCGTATCAGCATGTTTTCTTGGCTTAGCAGTTAGTGTGCTAGGACTTTTGTTTGCTCCACAAATTGTACACATTTTAAACGTACCAGAAGAAGTTGGAGTCTATGCGATTAGCCTATTGCGTGTTTATTCAGTCGGCTTATTTTTCCACTTGGTATTAGTCAATATTAACGCGGTATTACGTTCATGCAGGTTAGTCAAGGTTACTATGAAAGTGATGGTGTCTGCAGCAATCATAAATATGGTCTTAAACTTACTATTCTTACATCATACAAATATTGGTTTTGTTGGTATAGCGTTATCTACAGTTGTTAGTGTCTGCTTGGCGTTTTTAGTAAACAGCTTTACGATTTACAAAATGATTAATAAGACGTATAAGTATAGCTTTAAACTATTAAAAAATATGTTATCAATCGGTTGGCCCGGTTCAATTTCTACTTTAAGTTGGCAACTAGGTGGCACAGCGTTGTTTGCAGTTATAGCACAACTACCAGCCAACAGTGTTGAAGCTATGGCAGCGTTTACAACTGGTTACCGTATAGAGTCGGCAATATTTATGCCAGCCTTTGCTTTCAATATGGCTAATGCTGTGATTGTTGGCAACTTAATAGGCGAAAAGAAGTATGAAGAAGCATATAAAAGTGGCTTTGCAACTGCTTTTATATCCGTTACTGTTGTTAGTATAATGGCTATAATCATTGTGCTTAATGCAAGAAACTTGGCAATATTTTTAGACCCTAATCCGATAGTAATAGATGAAGTTGTAAAATATTTGTACATTTGCATGATTTCTGAACCTTTTATAGCTATGAACATGGCAATAATGGGCGCATTAAATGGTGCTGGTGATACACGTGTTACAATGATATATGGTATGGCAAATGTCTGGCTTATTCGCTTGCCATCGGCGTATTTTTTTGGTATTGTTATGGGATTTGGTAGCGTCGGTATATGGTGGGCGTTAAACGCTGGCTTTGTTTTACAAGATTTTCTGCTAGTACGGCGTTATATGGCAAAAAAATGGCAAAATATACAACTAGATACATAATAAATAATTGAGGATATAATGAAGTTTGAAAAACTAGAATACTCACACAGAGAGAGCTTAGCACAAATATTAAGGGCTAGAAACTCGTTTTTATCGGAATATAGCTTTACTAACGCATATTTATTTAGGAACCCACATAATTATGAAGTAGCAGTTACAAATAATTGTACTTTTTTACGTGGCGTTACTTACGATGGCACAACATATTTGATGCCAGTATGCCCTATTGAGATAATACCGCTTGAAACTATGATAGAGATGGCAAAAACTGTTGATTGTATATTCCCTATACAGCAAGAATGGTTAAGTTACTTCCCTACTAATTTATTCGAGTATAAGTACCTTGATGGCGACTCTGACTATATGTATTTAACAGAGCATTTAGCAACACTTGCTGGCAGAAAGCTATCTAAAAAGCGTAACTTATTAAAGCAATATAAAACATTATATAAATCAGATGATTACAATATTGACTTATCACGTGTTGATGATTGCAAGTATATATTAGATATGTGGTGCAAAGAGTTAGGACATGAACATAACGATACAGATTGTGCAGAAACTACAGAAGCACTTGATAAACTGACAGAATTTAACTTGCGTGGTATGATATTTTATGCTGATGATAAACCAGCTGGGTTTGTACTTGGTGAGGAACTGAACGACGAAACATTTGCACTACACTTTGCAAAAGGTAGCAGAGAGTATAAAGGCATTTATCAGTATATGTATAACACGTTTACATTAGCAATTATGGACGAATATAAGTATATCAACTTTGAACAAGACTTAGGCAAGGATAGCTTACGTCAAGCAAAATCAACGTATTATCCAAACGAGATGCGCATTAAATATAGGGTAAGCTTGAAAAAATAACGTTCTAGCGATAACTTAATAATCGCTTTTAGCTAACGCTAGGTTATGCGTATGGCTACGTTCTAGCGTAAACGTATAGTACGCTTTTTAGCTAACGATTGGTTATGCGTATGGCTGACGATTTATCATTAATAATTATTACATGTTTTTTTATGCGATCCAAGTTTTTGTTCATTGTTACTCATCATTACAATAAACATGTTTTATATACTTCGTATTTACTTTTTGTAGCAAAAAGTAACAAAAACG
>CAYJIW010000009.1:0-31461 GCA_964370335.1 uncultured Deferribacteraceae bacterium | reverse complement strand
ACATGAAATAAGTGTTGCTGAAAAGCAAGACTATAAAACGATTGAACCAGCTATAATATATTCTAATCCAGTAGGTACAACCTTATCGTCATTATTTGTTGGTGAAATTGCTTATCGTAATAGCATAGTTAAACTGTTTTTCAATAACAACTATATTGAAGCGATTGCATCGTACGAAAGATTTAAAGATAAATTAGAAGGTACAGAGTTTTACGACGAATCAACCTTGCTATATGGTTTTAGTTTAATCGGGATGGGTAACCGTGAAGAAGGGGTAAAATATCTTAAAGAAATTGCACTCGATATAAATAGCGAATATTACCAAGTGGCACAAGACAGATTGTTCCAAACAGCTGTTTATGCTAAAGATTACTCAATATTTAACGAGTTTGCACCTACACTACAAAAGGTTTCGCCATATGCTGTGTCATTATGGCTTGATTACTTATATGATAAGCGTGATTATTCCAACATTATTAATGTGTTAAATAGTACAGGTATTGAAATAGAATATCCAGAATATACTGCGTTACGTGTTATTGCTACGTACTATATGCAACAATATAAAGATGTTGTGCAATATGCGGAGGCTGTTCAAAATATGCCAGCATTTGCTTTTATTATTGATGCATTAATTATTGATGGCAATATAGAAAAAGCAAATGAATTATTTAAAACGCTTGTAGCATCGCCAGAGTGGGATGCACTAAAAATTAAGCTAGATATTGCTAATGGCGATTATGCTTCTGCTATAGTGGCACTACAAAATATTAAAAATGATGACGATAAACTTGCGCTATTTTTCTATACAATATCAGAAAAGTTTGATAAAGCACCAGTAGATTTTATTGCAGCATTTACTTTCAACAATAAAGTTAATAACGATTATGTTGCATTTTATAAAGGGCTTAAAGAGTTATCACTGGGCAGATATAGTGACTCTATTACTTCGCTATCACTTGTTGCTTTTAAGAGAGATTTAATGACATTAGCATACTTTTACATGGGTATGGCTAGCGTGTATACAGATACATCTAGAGCTGAATGGAACTTTGGTAGATACATTGGCGAAGGTAAGGATGAAGAAAAACTTATGCTATCAAAGTTTATGTTGTCACAACTATATTATCAACGTCAACAATATGATGAGGCGTTCTTGCTTATTGATGATTGTGGGACAAACTATTGCTCAATACTAAAGGGTGATATATACCTTGCTACTTTTGAGTATGATAAAGCAGTTGATGTTACAGAAGGTATTGATGATGATAGAGCGTACTTGATAAGTGCTACAGGTCATTACAACTTAAAGCGTTACGATAATGCACTTAATGATGTGCTACAAATTAAAAATAAGTCTGACGATTCTGAACGACTACTTATGATGACTTATTTCAAGCTTGATAGATTGAACGATGCAGATAAAGTTTTTAGAGCAAATATAGATAATATGGAGATGTTCGTTATAGGTATCGACTTTATGATACTAGCAGGGCAATCTGCAAACGCTTTAAAATATCTTGAAACAAAAACGCAACTACCACCGTCTATGATACTTGCAAAAGCAAGGCTATTGTTAGCTGTTGATAGAGATGTTGAGGCAAAAACACTATTTGAACAATTAGTATCGCTAAACGAATATATGTATGATGCTATTAGTGGATTATACACTATTGCAGAAAAACAAGATAAACTTAAACCATTTTTTGTCGAATATGCAACAATTATACAAAATAGTGAGCATTTTGATAATAAAGATGCATTGTTAGCACAATTTGCAGCAAATACAGAAAGTATTAACGAGATAAATTTGTCTATAGGATTTATTAACCATTTTATATCAAATTATGATAATTCACCTTATTTATCAGATATTTATAATACTAGAGCAAAGCTTTATAGAACAACTGGCAGGCTAGAAAATTGCGTTAAAGATGCTGATAGAATAATTGCACTAGGTGGTAGCGCTGCAGAAGATGCACTATTCTTAAAAGCTGAATGTATGGAAGGTGTCGATATGGTGCAAGCAGTTGCATTATATAACGATATGGCTGCTGAAGATAATAGATTTTTTCAACTAGCGACTACACGTGTAACCACATTATCAGATAATGCGACAGAGGTATTACAAGCCTCAATAAAACTTAAAGATGTTTCAAAAGATACATATACTAAAGGCGTTGTTAGGTTTGTTGAAATGTCTAGCAAAGAAGATTATGATAATAATAAAGATACTATCATGGAGCTATCAGAAAATAGTACAGGTACGGTGCGTTCTGCTGTGTTCTGGCGTATAGGTAAAGACCATAACGATAGCAAAGATTATGAAAATGCTGCGTTATCATTTATGAGTGGTTACTACCTTGAGCCTAAAGCAGATTATGCCACTAAAAACCTTGCTAGTGCAAAACAAACTTATGAAACTAGAGGTATGACAGAACAAGCTGCAAAAATTGATAGCATTGTTGTAAATATGGATAATAAATAAAATTATAAAGTTGTGGAGGCTTTAATATGTTAGAATTTTTTCAAAAAGGTGGGATAATGATGTATCCTATTATTACTTTATCTATTATATCGGTTGCGATATTTATAGAGAGGTTAATATCACTAAGGAGCGAAAAATATACACCTGTAGCGTTTGAAGAAAAAGTTGTTTTACTACTACAAAAGAAAGAATTTGACGAAGCAAAAGAGCTTAGTCATGAAAATAATTCTGCTTTATCAAATATATCGTCAAAAATTATGGATAATATTGATTTACCAATATCAAGATTACTTGAAGTTGCTGAAGAAAGTGGCACAGTTGAAGTAGCTAAACTTGATAAATATCAACAATCTATGCAAACAATAGTGTCTGTAGCACCTTTACTCGGGTTACTTGGTACAGTTTTTGGTATGATAAAGATATTTGATGTAATTTCTTTGCAAGGTACTGGCAATGCACAACAACTATCACTAGGTATTGCAGAGGCGCTAATAACGACTGCTGCTGGCTTAATAGTTGCTATTGCAACACAATTTTTCTATCACATAGTGAAATCTAGGGCAGATTTTATATCATCTAAGCTAGAAGTTTCTTCATCAAGGATAATGAACTTACTATTTAAAGAGAGTAAATAATGAAGTTTAGACGTAAATCAAAAAACGATAAATCTATGGTGATAAACATTACACCATTGATTGATATAGTATTTATATTGTTACTATTTTTTGCTGTTACTACTTCGTTTATTACTACAAGCTCAATAGAGGTTGACTTACCAAATGCAAAGGGTGATAGCGTACAAGTAGAACAAAAAAATATTAATATAGCTATCAACCCAAAGGGCGAGATATATATTAATGGCTCACGAGTGATTGATGAAGATTTATCAGTACAGTTTGAGGAGCTGAAAAAGTCTGACCCAGATGCAGTAGTTATAATTGAAGGTGACGAAGAATCAATGTATGGCAAGGTTGTATTTGTTATTGATACAGCACGTGCAGCAGATTTTACAAAATTTGCAATTGCTACAGAAGAGGAGTAATTTTCATTGAGGTTGCTTAGTTTTGCGGTAGCAATATCGCTAATCATTCATTTAACTGTTATGGTCGCTATACCATCTTTTGGAAAAGATGATGATAGAGAAGTTGTACCTATTACCATCGTTGTTGAGGAAAAGAAGCGCCCAAAACAGCCAGTTACTCCACCAAAACAGCAACCTAAGCCTAAGCCTGTGCCAACAAAACCACAGCCTGTTGCAAAGCCAGCGCCTATACCGATAATTGAATCTACACCTGCGCCAGCGCCAATAAAACCAGCAGAGGTCGCAAAGCCTGCACCTGTTAAGGAAGTTGAAAAACCTGTCGAGGTGGTTAAAACAACAGAACCGCCAAAAGCTGCAACACCAAAGCCAGTAATACCAGATATAGTGATACCAAAATCATCTACGGAGGCTGATATAAAGGCGGAGCTACCAGATGTTTCTGTTGAGACAACTAGGGTCGCTAATAATAGTGATATGGGACAATCATCAGTTTCGCAAGAGCTTGCAGCGCTAACGAATAATACTAATACAGCTAGCCAAAATAACGCATTAGCATCTGAAATAGAGGCAGAAAGCAAAGCGATAACAAATGTCTACTCCATTGATATATCCAATACGAAAGAGCTTTCTGTCATGCGTGCTTCAAATACTAGAGAGATTGTGTCAGTACCTGCATCACCAAGTTTTAGCACTGAACTTAATACTGTTGTTAAGTTAACTTTTTCAATAAACAAAGCTGGCGTAACATCAGATATTAGGGTGGTTGGAACATCTGCTAGAGAAATTGAAAGGCTTGCTATATCATACGTTACAAATATGCGTTTTAAAGCTGTTGCACGTGATGGAATAGATAAAGGCGAAGTGACTTTAAGCTTTACTGTTAGGTAATTAGCTAGCTAATAGGTATGTAATCAGTCGTTAATTTAACAAGTATTCATCAAAACAAAACTCAATAAACAAAATTCACAAATTCTAAATTCAACTAAATATGATATATTGATTGCTAAAAGTGTAAAAATATGTTAAGCATAGCTATTGACTATTGTGTGCTTTTTTAGCCATAATTGATAAATATTTAGGAGCAATAATGGACCAATTAAAAGAAAATATATTTGAAGAGCTTATTGCCAGCATTAGTGGCGATTTATATACAGATAAACTTAGAAGGCATATGCTTTCAACAGATGGTAGTATATTTCGTGTTGAGCCGCTTTGTGTCGTTTATCCAAAAAGTGTTGAAGATGTGCAAGCAGTATGCAAATTTGCTAACAAACACGGGATTTCTGTTCACAGTAGAGGCGCTGGTTCTGGACTTTGTGGTTCTGCTATTGGGCGTGGAGTAGTATTAGACTTTTCAAAATACATGAATATGCTCATATCTATTGATGAAATATCTGATGATGTATCAGAGTTTACTTGCCAACCGGGATATAAATATGGTGAGCTAGAAGCTAAAATTAAAGGAACTGGCATGTTCTTTCCACCAGCACCATCTAGTGGCGAATATGCTACTTTTGGTGGTATGTATGGTACAAACGCCGGTGGTGCATACTCCGTTAAGTACGGTAATGTTGCCGACTATATAGTAGATGCAGAAATAGTAATGCATGATGGTACAGTTACAACATTATCTGAAATTGAAGCTAAACCTATTGAGGAGCTTCCTGTTGCGCTCAGAAATATATATACATTACTGAAAGACAACGAAAAGGATATTAAAAAAGCTTACCCACCGATTGCATGTAATGTTTGCGGATACGAACTTCGTGAAGCAACTAACGGTGGCAAACTTAGGTTACATAAAGTTCTTGGCGGTTCTGAAGGTACATTTGCAGTAGTCACTAAACTAACATTTAAAATTATCAAAAAATTACCGTACGATAGTTTAATAGTTGCATACTTTACAGATAAAACTACATCATCAAAGGCTTCACAAATAGCGTTAAAATATAATCCAGCCGGTATAGAGATTATGGATAAGTCACTTATCGAGCTTGCCGTTGCAGAAGATGAAACACTTGCAGACAAACTTAGAACTGATGTTGATAATGTATTAATGATTGAGTGCGATGGTAAAACTGTTGCAGAAGTCAAAAAAATAGCTAATAGCATTATTGAAGAAATAGAAGCTGAATCACTTGCAGAAAGTATGTTCCTTGCAGTTACAGAAGAAGAAAAGGATAAGTTTTGGGCAGTCAGAAAAGCTGCTGTACCTATATTATATCAACTAAAAGGTAAAAAGAAAATACTTGCACTTGTTGAAGATGCAGCTGTACCGACTGAAACTTTAGTCGAATACTTCGATGGTTTATACAAAATTTTTAATAAGCACAATGTTCAATTTGTATCATACGGGCATATTGCAAAAGGTTTACTACATAACCGCCCACTGCTAGATTTGAAAGACCCATACGATATTGAATTGTTAAAAGTTATTGCTGATGAAGTTTTTGAACTTGTTATGAAGTTGAATGGCACAATATCTGGTGAGCATGGCGATGGTAGGCTTAGAAGTTGCTATATTCCTAAACAGTATTCATCAATTTATGGTTTGTTTAACAATATAAAGAACTTGTTTGACCCTGAACATATGTTTAACCCATATATCAAAACGAAAGTTGATGACTTTCAAATGATGAAACACTTACGCTATGGTGCAGATTATGGCGCAATAGATTATCAGAAAAAGCAACTTATTTGGGATGAATCATTTATTGAAGAAGTTGAAAAATGTCATGGTTGTTCAAAGTGTACAACTGTTACTACAGCTACAAGAATGTGTCCTGTATATAAAGCTACTAGAGATGAGGCAGCATCACCAAAGGCAAAAGCTAATATATTACGTGCAATGCTTAGTGGCATTATTGATAAAGAGTCTACATATAAAGACTCGTTTCAAAATGTTATGGAAAAATGCGTCAACTGTGGTAGTTGTGCTATTGAATGCCCATCTAAAGTCAACATACCAAAACTAGCTATTGAAGCTAAATCTAGGTATGCAGAAAAACATGGCGTACCACTTAACAAGAGTATATACACTAACTTTGAGCTTGCTGGCAAAACTATTAGAAAACTTTCACCAGTGATGACATACGTTATGAAGCCAAGCTTTATGCGTAAGTTGCCAGAATTATTTGTTGGGCTTGCATCTAAACGAGAGTTTATAAAGTTTTCTACTAAATCGTTATATGAGTTAGTTGGCAAGAACGAAAAACCTATCAATGACAACGGTAAAAGTGTTTTGTTTTATGCTGGTTGTTATGCAGGTTATGTTAAGCCAGAAATAGGTGTTAGTGCAGTAAATGTTTTAACAAAGCTTGGGTATAGAGTTATTACGCCTGACCAAACATGTTGTGGAATTCCGCACCTATCAAAAGGTATGGCAGCGGCAACAAGGAAACAAATAGCTAAAAATAAAGCAAAGTGGGGCAAACTGGTAAACGAGGTTGACCATATAGTTGCAACTTGTTCATCTTGTGCGTTATCGCTCAATAAAGAGTGGAGCTATTATTCAAATGATGATTTTGTTAAAAATGTTGCAGAAAAAATAACTACAGTATCAGCGTTGATAAACCCACAACTTGAAGATAGTAATCTTGATAAGAAGAATATTAAAGTGGCTTATCACTCACCGTGTCATATGCGTTCATTGAAAGAGTCTAACAGCTCTATTAATGCGCTTAAAAAATTACCTATTGATAGTTTTGAAGATTTGAAAAGTAATTGTTGTGGCATGGCTGGCTCGTTCGGCATGGCTGCAAAAAATTACGATTTATCAATAAAAATTGGTAAACCTATGGTAGAGAAACTTGTTAGTAGCGATGCAGAATATGGAGTTACAGATTGTCCAACATGTGCAATGCAAATGGAGCACCTCGGCAACAAACAAATACTGCATCCTATAGAAATTGTTGATAAATGTTTAAAGTAATAAATAAATTATAGAGGCTTGATGATGAAGAAAATTCTTTTATTCTTAATTGTTTTTACACTACCGAGTATTGTTCTTGCACAAACTAATGCTAGCGATAACTTGAGTAAGGATATTGAACAATCCGTTGCTAAAACTGTTAACCCAAAAAGTAAAGCTGATGTTACTCCGCCAGAGATTGGTACGCAAGTTGATACATCTATCGGCAAAAATGTTGATAGGAACGAATTTAATGAAAACTACTTTGTAGGGCTTAGTGCCTATGATGACGGTTTATACGATGTCGCAAGGATAAGCTTACAAGATTTTTTAAAGAAAGATACATCATCACTACAGTCACAATTTGCAACATATATTTTATACCAAGTTTTAATGAAGGAAAACGACTTTGAAAATGCTAGAGCACAGTTGTATAAAGCTATGGATATATTAGACGAAAGATTTGATAGACGTAAGATGCAAATTGATGAACTATATCTTACAGGTAAAATTGATTGTAGCGAAGCCGCTAGATTATTGATGAAAACAGTTGATGATGAACTTGTTATGGTTTTTTCTGCATCTGGCTGTCCAATTACTGCACAAGTAGGTGAGTTTGTTGCACGTAATAAATTTTCACCAGAAACTATGTTGTTTACTATAGATAAAGCTAAAGATAATAAAGATGTTTTAGTTACAATATATGAAAACTTAACACCAGATAAACGTACTGCAAAAATCCTTAACTTTTATGGACACTATTTTGCTATAAACAAGATGGAAAAAGAGTTTTGGACGCTATATAACGAATATAAAGATGAAGATATGGTGCTGTTAGCTCTTAACGATATTTGGGGTAAAGAAGATTATTTAAGATATTATAACTTGTTTAATACTGATGTTAATAAAGACTATAAACTAAATTCAAACTCGTTTTGTAGGCTGATAGAGTCTGCAAATAAAACTGGAAACAACTTTAATTGTGATTTTGTTGATGGTTGCCTTGGCACAACAAATGTTGATTTTAAGAAAACAAAACTTGCATGTTATATGAAAAATAATGACAAAGAAGGCATAAATATTTTCATGAAAACAGTTGCTGATAATGAGATTAGCCCACTTTGCGATTATGGAAAGTATATAATTTCTGAAAAGCTATATGATATATCTTTCGTGCCAAAATTTTCATCATGTACTGATAGACGTGTAATGTATGAAACACTTGCACAGCATAACGATTGGGCTGCATTGGAAGCAATGGCTGAAAATAGCGCAAAAACAGAAATGGACTATGCGTTCTTATCAATTGCAGCAAAAAAACTAGGTAAACCTGTTGCAGCAAACAGTTACCTTGCAGAAATATCTTCACCAGTATTAATTAACTTTGTAAAAACATTTACTGGAGCAAAATAAAGTGAAAAAATTTGTCGGTTATATAGTAATTTTTGTTATTGTTGCAGCCGTTGGATATGGTATTTATTCATACCAGAACGGGCTAGATTTCGTGCTATATGATGAGGCAAAACAACTTGAAGAAGATGGTGACGTTGATGCAGCTTTTGAAAAAATAAAAGAAGCTATGATGGTAAACCCTAAAAATAGAAAAGTTCAACTATACCGCACAGAGCTTAACTTTGTAGTACAAAATAATAAACTACTAGAAGAAGCAAAAGAATTAAAAGTTGAAGCTGTACGTGCGATAAATAGGGGAGATTACCTTACTGCAAATGACAAAATAGCACTTGCAACAGAAAAAATATATAATATATCACCTAGCTATAAAGATTACGATAAAGTGCTTGAACTTGATGTTGCATTATTGGAAGATATTAACCGTATAAAAAATGAAGCACCTAAGCGCTACTATACGCAAGCAAGGGGATTTTATAGTAGTGGCGAATATGAACGAGCATACAATATTATCGACTACATTAAACAACCTAACGATGAGATAGCTCAATTTAAAAATCAAATTGCATACACAATAGCAAACTTATCTTACGATAAAATAAATAGTAGCCAGTCGAAAGAATCACAAATACGTGATGCTATTTATTGGTACTCTTTAGTTGAGGAAAGCTCACGTGACTATAATGAAGCTCAACAACAAATAAAGAAATTGAATGATTTATTATAAATGAAGGATTATTAATGAAAGAAATTACGTTTTCAAACGCTAATGTGCTAATCGTTGGCGATGTAATGCTAGATAAATATTACTATGGCGGAGTATCAAGGATTTCTCCAGAAGCGCCAGTTCCTGTTGTTAATGTCAATAGAGAAACATCAACACTTGGTGGTGCAAGTAATGTAGCAAATAACGTCGCATCATTGTATGGTAAGTGTAAAATATTAGGTTGCGCAGCTGATGATGATAACGGTAAACACGTTAAAAGTATGTTAGATAATATTGGAGTATCTTACGAGTTCTTAGATATTGGCGTTCCTACAACATCAAAATTACGTGTTATTGGCAGCAAACAACAAATCGTAAGGCTAGATTTTGAACAAGTTAAAGAATTGAAAGACAGTTTTGCTGATAAGTTTAAACAAATGGTTGTTGATAATATTTGCGAACACGATGTGATTGTTATTTCTGACTATGGTAAGGGTGTTTGTACAGCTGATGTGTGCGAATCTGTCATACAAGAATCAAATAAACTAAAAAAATGTACAATTGTTGACCCAAAAGGTAGCGATTGGAGCAAGTATAAAGATGCTACAATAATAACGCCAAATGTTAAAGAATTATCAGAAGCGTATGGCAAAAATGTTGAAAATACAGATGAAGATGTTGTTAGAGTTGCTAGAGAAATACGCAAGTATTACAACTTCAAATACTTGATTGTAACTAGATCAGAAAAAGGCATGACGATTGTTTCTGAAAATAGCCATATAACGTTATCCGCTGAGGCAAGAGATGTTTTTGATGTTTCTGGTGCTGGCGATACAGTTGTTGCGACAATGGCGTTATCGCTTGCAAGTGGTTACGAACTTGAACACTCTGTCACTATTGCAAATACAGCTGCTAGTATTGTTGTTGGAAAGATTGGTACAGCACCAATTACATTTGCAGAGCTATCTAAAAAGCTTAACGATTATACATCTTCTAAAGTTACAAATTTTGTAGATATTGAACACGTCGCTAACAGAGAAAAAGCTAACGGCAAAAAAGTTGTTTTTACAAACGGTTGCTTTGATATATTGCATACTGGGCATACTACTTACTTAAAACAAGCAAAAAACCTTGGTGATATATTAATCGTAGGGGTAAATAGCGATAGTTCAGTTAAAAGGCTGAAAGGCGCTGACCGCCCAATAAATAACGAAAATGATAGAGCGAACATACTTGAAGCACTAGAAGTGATTGATTATGTTGTGATATTTGATGAAGACACACCTCATGAGCTTATAAAGCTTATAAAACCAAATATACTGGCTAAAGGTGGCGACTATAAAGCAGAAGATGTTGTTGGTAGAGAATTTGCAAATGAAACAGTTATTATTGATTTCGTCACAGGTTATTCAACAACAAATACTATAAATAAACTTAAACAATAGGTGGTAGACTATGATACTTGTTACTGGTGGTGCTGGATTTATCGGCTCGAATATTGTACATGGACTTAATAAAAAAGGTATAGATAATATCATTATTACAGATAACTTAACTAATGGTACTAAACACAAAAACTTAAATAGACTTAATTTTAACGACTATGTAGATAAATTTGACCTAGATATAGATACATTTTTCGCAAAGAATAAGATACAGGCAGTTTTTCATCAAGGTGCATGTTCTAGCACTACAGAGCCAGATGGCAAATATATGATGTCAAATAACTATGAATATTCTAAAAATATTTTACACGCATGTATCAAGCATAATGTACGTTTTATATATGCGTCAAGCGCATCTGTTTATGGCAACGGTGATAACGGATTTACTGAAAAATTAGAGTGTGAATACCCTCTTAATGTTTATGCTTTTTCTAAATATCAATTTGATAGATACGTAAACAATATGGCAGATAGCCTAAAGATACAAGTAGCAGGGCTTAGATATTTTAACGTCTATGGGCAACAAGAAAACCATAAGGGCAAGATGGCATCAGTTGCATTCCATATGTATAACCAAGTTAAAAATGGTGAAAGTATGAAATTGTTTGAAGGTAGCGAAAACTTTAAACGTGATTTCATACATGTTGATGATGTTGTTAGCGTTAATATGTTTTTATATGATAACGCAAATGTATCAGGAATATTTAATTGCGGTACTGGAAAGGCAGAAAGCTTTGCAGAAATTGCAAAAACTGTTAAAGAAGTCTACCCTAATGCATCGTTAGAGATTGTTCCATTTCCAGATACGTTAAAAGGTAAATATCAAACTTTTACAGAAGCAGATATGACTAAGCTACGTAACGCTGGCTATAATAAAGAGTTTTTAACCTTAAATGTGGGTGTAAAACAATACTTAGCTCAACTAGAAGCGAGTGAAGGATATATTGTTTAAAAAGAAACAAGTTGAAAAATATACATCAAAAAAAGATAGGGCAGTAGGTGTGCCACTCCTGTTTGCACTTAGCGGAATGAGGAAGCAAGCGGGATTGGAACTAGATGAAGATATTAGAAATATCGCAATAGTATCTGTTTCGCCACTCAAAGAGATTTATGCACTATCTTACTATATTCAAGCTATAAAAAAGAAGTACCCAGCATGTAAGATTACATTTTATACATCTAGTGACAAATATGAAGCAGTGTCATTGATAGAAAGTATTGATAGAATTATCAAATTATATCCAGATGATATTAATAAAAGTAGAAAATCAATTAAGAAAGACGATGTGTACGATATATTAATAGATTTTGGCAGATGGAGTAGGGTTGAGGCGATAGTTTCATGCTATATCAACGCTACATATAAAATTGGTTTTAGATCAGAAAATGAAAAAAGGCATTTTCCATATAGCGATGTAGTAGATTATGATAAAGAAATAACGCTATCAGAAAATATTAATAAACTTATGCTATTAATAGGTGTTGATAACTATAAAAATCTTAATAGATATTGCAATACTGTTAGAAATTTGCAAAAGTTTGTCGTGATAGATATGTATGCACCTAGCGTCCATTATCCGCACAAACAGTGGATTGAGGAGCATTGGGCTTACTTGATTAGCGTATTATCAAAAAAAGGCTACAGGATAGCTTTAATAGGCGATAAACAACATGCAGAAACTGTAGAGAAATTTGTAGAAGAACTTGGAAATAGTATAGATATAGATTTTTTAGTTGGCAGGCTAGATTTTTCATCATTACGTAGTGAAATTGAAAAGGCTTCGTTTGTTATCGGTATAGATGAAGATGCTGTCTATATCGCAAATTTTTTAGGCATACCAGCAGTTTGCTTACATTATACGCAACAAGCTAAGAACTATGCGCCAGTATCTGATAGATTTTATAGTGTTTTTCCAAATAATAATTGTATCGGCTGTAATGGCTGGTATCATGATGAAAAATGTGTGATAGATGATAACGTGTGCATGAAGTCTATTTCGATAAAAGATGTTGAAGATTGTATTGCAAAAATATAATTCCAGAGGGGCGGTTAAGTGTTAAAAATTAACAATAATAGAATTTCGTATGCTACAGTATTACTTGTTGTTGATATTGTTGCGTTTACATTTGCTATCATGCTTGCTTATGTTACACGTGTAATGTTCGATAACTTCTTATTTGTAAAAGAGTTAGTATTACCGTTTACAGATTTTTATTTTCAATCATGGTGGATATTATTATTTTATATAGTAATGAATGCTGCTTATGGATTATACGTTGATCGTAGCCCGTTTTGGCTTGAGGGTAGGCAATTATCTCGTTCAGTTAATACTGTTTTTATTATTGCATTTGCTGTAGTGTCGCTCGTAAAGATGTCTGATTTTATATCAAGGTTGCTATTATTGTTACTATGGGCTTACATGTTCGTATTTAGCATAATGTTTAGGTATATTGTAAAAAAAGTTATGGGTAATGCGCCATTTTTTATGGCAGATACAATTGTATTTGGTAAATATAGCGAAGCAAACGAGTTATTAAAGATATTAGATAAAGAACAATATATGGGATTTAATATTGTAAATGTAGTGTCAACCACAACAGATAAGAGCTTGTTAGATAAAGAAGAACTAAAACTGACTTATGGCAACAAAGTTGATGAAGTTATTAATAATTCTAACATCTCTGCTGCTATATTTTTACCAAGTTTTGAGAAAATAAAAGACAATCACTTGATAGCAAGCAAGTTACAAATAAAATTACCGCAAATTTACTTTGTTAACCCTAAACAAAAGTTAGCTTTTGCAAATGTTAGAACTATGCAGACGTTTAAGACAGAACTATCAATGTTTCAAGTGAATAATAATATTAGTTCACGCTTTAATAGATTTTCTAAACGGTTGCTTGATTTAGTTTTATGCATAGCAGCGTTACCATTTTTGTTGCTTATTACTGGTGCTATTGCAATTGCGATAAGGGCAACATCTACAGGTAAGGTATTTTATACGCAAGAGCGTATTGGCAGGTGGGGTAAACCTTTTCAGATATATAAATTTCGCTCCATGTACGAAGATGCAGACGAAAGATTGCATGAAGTATTGAAAGATGAAAAAATAAAAGCAGAATGGGATAAAACATTTAAAATAAAAAATGATCCACGTGTAACAACAGTTGGTAAATTTATCCGTAAAACATCACTTGATGAGTTGCCACAGTTGTTTAACGTAATAAAAGGCGAGATGAGCATTGTTGGGCCTCGTCCAAAGTTACCTAAAGAAGTAGATGAGTTTTACACAGAATATACAGATTATTATAACATGGTACGCCCCGGTATAACTGGTATATGGCAAATTAGTGGTAGAAGTAATACAACATTTGAATATAGAGTGATGAAAGATACGTGGTATGTGTTAAATTGGTCAGTTTGGCTAGATTTAGTAATATTACTAGAAACACCACTCGTAGTTTTAAAGAGAGAAGGAGCATATTAAGTAGTAGTATGAATACAGGTAGTTATTATATATATACGTTCGGTTGTGCGATGAACGAGTACGACTCTGAACGACTTGCATCTGCGCTAGAAAAGCGAGGACTTTTTCTAGTAGATAAGCCAGAAAATGCTGATGTTATTTTGTTTAACACATGTAGCGTTAGAGAAAAACCACAAATTAAAATTGCTAGTTACTTAGGCGTTATAAAAAAATATAAAGTTAAACGCCAAAATATGATTATAGGTATTTGTGGTTGCGTTGCACAGCAAGAGGGCGAGAAACTATTAAAACAGTTTAAAGATGTCAACTTTGTAATGGGGACAGAAGCGCTATCACGTGTAGATATTATACTTGATAGGGTCTTTAACGGCGAACGATTTACCGATACTGATATGTCATCAGATAACTTCACAATAGGCGATTTTAGCCGTACAGCAGGTGTTTCTGCAAGCGTTACCATTATGCGTGGCTGCGAAAACTATTGTTCATACTGCATTGTACCATACGTTAGGGGTAAAGAAATATCTCGCTCATCTATAGAAATTGTTGGTGAGGTTAAGCGCCTAGTAGATAACGGTGTTAAAGAAGTTACGCTATTGGGGCAAAATGTAAACTCATACGGTGTAAATTCGCAAGAAGATATAGACTTTCCAGCATTGTTACAACTTGTAGATAAAGTTGAAGGGCTAGAACGTATTAGATTTATTACTTCACACCCAAAAGATTTTTCTGAAAAACTTGTACATACTATTGCAGATAGTGAAAAAATATGTAAATACGTGCATCTACCAATACAGTCAGGCTCAAACAGAATACTAGAACTGATGAATAGGGGCTACAATTTTGATGACTACATGAGGAAAATTGATTATGCAAAAAAAATCATCCCTGATATTGGTTTCTCATCAGATTTTATTATAGGGTTTCCAACAGAAACGGATGCAGATTTTGAAGATACAATCAAGGCAATGAAATACGTTGGGTATGACCATGTTTTTGCTTTTAAATATTCGCCAAGACCATATACAAAAGCGATAGAAATGGAAGATGATGTTACTGATGACGTGAAAAGTAGAAGATTGCAAAAACTTTTTGAAATTAAAGACGAAATTATAGATAAAAATTTATCTATGCTAATAGGTACTTACACAGACGTACTTGTAAACGGTAAAAGTAAAATGGACAAAAATGTATTTACTGGTTGCAATATCTATCAAAGGAATATAAATTTTATATCAGATAGAGAAGTATCAAACGGAGAAATTGTCCGTGTGAGAATTAGCGAAGCAAAACGCAATAGTTTATTTGGCTATAAGGAGGACTAACATGCTTATAAATGCTTCTTTGCGTAATGTCTTTAGAGAACCATTATACTCAAGATGTAGTATGGTATTAAAGCCAGAAAGTGATAAGTTTCGTAACAAGTACCTACAAATCAATATTGGTAGGGTAGAATGTGAGTCGGTTGAGTGTTTTCTTGACTCCATAGAGCCACCTAGACCAATGACACATGATACTATTAAAAATGTTTTTAGCTTGTCTGATACGTTTAAGCTAGAAAAGGTTTTAATTGATAGTTGTGAAGAAGGTGTTTTCTTCGCAAAAATGGTAGTTGATGTTGATGGCATTCAGTCTATTATAGATTGTCGCCCATCAGATGCCGTTGCTGTTGGCATTAGGTTGAATGTGCCTATATTGGTTGATGATGTGTTGTTTGAAAAATATGGAGTAGATGAACAAAATTAAATATAACAAGGGGGTGAATTATTAAATCAGTACAATATAATGCTGTATTTATTGGTTTAATTACTGCATTAGTTGCACTTAGCACTTTTATACGCATACCAATGTATCCGGTGCCATTTACGATGCAGATGTATATTATACTGTTAATGCCGATGGTGTTCGGGGCAAAATTGTCATTTTACGGTGTTTTGATATATGTATTGCTTGGATTAATTGGCTTGCCAATATTTGCTGCTGGGGGCGGTTTAGGTTACGTATTAAAGCCAACATTTGGTTTTATACTCGGGTTTTTATTATCAACAATTCCAGCGGGTTTGATAGCAAAAAAGTTTGATAATAAAAAAGGTTATCTTTTAGCAGGGTTTGTATCACTAGCTATAGTTGATTTTATTGGCTCTGCATGGTTGTATGCAAATTTGAATTATCTGCAAGATAAAGACATGTCTTATATATCAGCTTTGACTGTTAGTGTTGCTCCATTTATTATTTTTGATGTTATAAAGATAGTAGGTGATGTTTTATCTGTGCCGATATTGAAAAATATTTTAAAGCGTAGTAATATTATTTAGTTTTTTTATTTTATTTTTATTCGGGAGTCTTAATTTTATGAAATATTCTAATTTAGGTGAGATGCTAACATCTCAAGCAAAAGTATGGAAAAACAAAACTTTTATTTATTTTAATGATGAAAAGTATTCCTATAAACAAGTAGATAATATGACAAATAGCGGTGCGAGAGTACTTGCTAAAATGGGTATCCAAAAGGGTGATAGAGTTGCAGTATTAATGCAAAACTGCCCTCAATATGTTATTGCACTTTTTACAATCTTCAAATCAGGTGCTATTGCAATTCCTGTCAACAATATGCTTACAGATTCTGAAATAGCGTATATATTGAATGATTCAGGCGCAAAAGTTTTATTCACAACAGATAGATTTGCAGAAATGTCTGAATACTTTATGGATAACGTTAAGTCACTAGAGCAAATTGTAGCGTATGATGATATCTCTTACGATAACGCAATTAACATGACTAAGTTGATGGAAAAAGAAGATACATCAACTTATACTAACGATTGTAATATTAATGATTTAGCTATATTTATCTACACATCAGGTACTACTGGCCATCCAAAAGGTGCAATGTTATCAAGTGGTAACATGCTTGCAAATGCTACATCTATTGATATTTTCATTAAATGGAAATCAAAAGATAAATTTTTAGTATTTTTACCATTATTTCACTCATATACTCTTATGACTTCAGTGATTTTGCCTGTCTTTTTGGGTTGTGGAATAGTGTTATTTGAATCTGTTATGGAGTTAAAAACTAAAAAATTTAGAAGCACATTAATTTTTAAACGTCCTCGATTAATGCTTGGTGTTCCTCAAGTATTCCAAGCGCTTGCAAAAGCAAACATGCCTCAATGGTTCATTAAATATTTATATCCTATCAAGTTACATATTTCTGGTGGTGCGCCACTTGCAGAAGAAACTTTAAATGCGTTTAAGCAAAAATTTGGCAGACCTATTCTTGAAGGTTATGGCTTATCAGAAGCGTCGCCTGTTGTATCTTTCAACTCGTTTGATTTACAAAAAGCGGGTACTGTAGGTATTCCACTGCCGGGTGTCCACGTTAAAGTTGTAGATGATGAGGAACGTGAAGTCCCTGTTGGCGAGGTTGGCGAGCTTATTATAAAAGGTGGCAACGTCATGAAAGGTTATTGGAACTTAGAAAAAGAAACTAAAGAGTCAATACGTAACGGTTGGTTGTTTACTGGTGATTTTGCAAAAATTGATGTTGATAACTTCATATCAATAGTAGATAGAAAGAAAGATTTAATCATATCTAAGGGTATGAACGTCTACCCACGCGAGATTGAAGAATTACTAATGATGATGGATGAAGTAGAAAACTGCTCTGTAATAGGCATACCTACTGATGATAAAGATGAAATAATTGTTGCATATATAACATTAGCAGAAGATCAAACAACTAATGCTAAAGATGTTAAAACATACTTGAAAAAGCATTTGGCAAACTATAAAATGCCTAAAACTATCAATATCATTGATGAATTGCCAATGACAGCAACAGGAAAAGTGTTAAAAAGACAACTGAAAGAAATGGTGCTGAAAGGCGAAATATAATTTACATTTTTTTTAATAATTAAAGCCTCAATTTTTGTCAAATATCCTTTGTTTTATTTAAAATATAGGTTATATGGCATTATAATTGAGGCTTTTTTGCTATCAATTCATAAAAAATAAGTTAATAGTTGCATAAATATTGATAATGTTTTATTATACATAGTTGTTTTATTAAAATAATACGTTAATTAAGGGGGAATTAATGAACAATATTCTTGTGTATATTACATTCGTAATATACTTGATAATCATGATTGGTATTGGTACATATTTTTATACTCGTGCTAAAAAACTAGAAGATTACTTACTTGGTGGTAAGGGCATGGGTAGCTGGGTTACAGCGTTATCAGCACAAGCAAGCGATATGAGTGGCTGGCTACTTATGGGTTTGCCGGGTGCAGTTTACTTATTAGGGCTTAACCAAACTTGGATAGCACTAGGTTTAATCGTTGGTACATACTTAAACTGGAAGTTTATTTCTGCTAGGTTACGTTTATATACTGGCTCTACAGATGCGTTAACACTATCAACATTTTTCGATAGACGTTTTAAAGATCCTACAAAGTTATTACGTATTTTTTCATCAATATTCATTTTGATATTCTTTACAGTTTATGCAGCAGCAGGGCTAGTTAGTGCTGGTAAGCTTTTTGAATCAATGTTTGGCATTAGTTATATTGTTGCTGTTATTGTAGGTACAGCAATTATGATATTCTACACATTATTAGGTGGTTTTTTAGCTGTTTGTTGGACAGACTTATTTCAAGCAAGCCTTATGGTGTTTGCTATAATTATATTACCTATTATCGCTTATTCAAATATTGAACCGGGCGCAATAGAGGCTGTTTTACAAGCTAGACCAGAGCTATTATCGTTTATGCCTGAAGGTACATTTATAGTCGCTATAACTGCTATAATATCAACAGCAGCATGGGGGTTAGGGTATTTTGGGCAACCACATATCCTTGTTAGATTTATGAGTGTTAAAGAAATTAAAATGTTACCTTTCTCTAGAAGAATTGCTATGGTATGGGTTGTAATATCACTTGTATGTTCAGTTATTATTGGTTTGTTAGGTATTCCTTTATATGAAGGGCTAAGTAGTGGCGATGCAGAAAAAGTGCTTATATTCATGGTGCGTGATTTTGTTACACCAGCTTTTGCAGGTGTGTTGTTAGCTGCGATATTAGCTGCTATCATGTCTACTATTGATTCGCAATTTTTAGTAGCGTCATCTACACTTACAGAAGATATTTATGCAAGTATGATTCGTAAGGAAGCTAGCAGTAACGAATTATTGCTTGTTAGTAGATTATGTGTAGTATTAATTGCGATATTATCATTAGTTATGGCTATGGATACAAGCAGTAGTATATTTGGATTAGTTACTTTTGCATGGGGTGGCTTTGGCTCTGTTTTTGGTCCAGTTGTTATTATGTCGCTATACTCTAGAAAGACTACGTGGTACTCTGCACTTGCTGGTATGGTAATTGGTGGTGCTGTTATGCTGGTATGGTATGCAACAGGGCTAGGCAAGGTTATGTATGAAATTGTTCCGGGATTTTTAGTTAACTTTATAGTAATTTTTGTTATAAACCACTTTAAACCGAACGAAGATGCTGAAATAAACACACAATTCGATGAAATGGTATCTAACTTAAATGCTGGCATAACACCAAAATAATAGATACATTTTAAAAACAATCATAACAAAAGGCTATTACATATACTGTAATAGCCTTTTATTGTATAGATTACCAAGTAAAATTCTATTTTAAGATATTTATAATATCTAAAATTTCTGCTTTAATTTCTTCATTAGATAGTGAAAGTATATTTTCGTCATCATTACGCTTTGATTTAAGTAATTTTTTAGCCCCTTCGATTGTAAGCTGTTTGTCATGAAGGATGCTTTTAAGCGTTTGTATAAACTCTAGTGACGAAGCCGAGTATAAGCGTTGCCCACCTGATGTTTTATGTGGTTTAAGTTGCTTAAATTCTTTTTCCCAATATCTAAGTGTAGATGCAGGTACGTCAACAATTTTTACTACTTCACTAATCTTATAATACTTGTTATCCATTTACCTCATCTTTGAATCTTTGGCTAGGGCGGAACACAACAACAGTTCTAGGTGGAATAACAGCTTCTACACCAGTTTTAGGGTTGCGTCCAATACGTCTGCCACGTTTTTTTACTTCAAAGTTGCCAAAGCTAGATATTTTAATGTTTTCACCTTTTAAAATACCTTCACGCATAATGTTAAAAACATCGTCTACAACCTTTGCGATGTCTTTTTTAGTGAGTCCTATCCTTTCATGGATGTTCTCAACCATACTTGCTTTAGTCATAAGCTTACCCCCGTATATTAAGCACATAACACAATATAAATTGTACAGTAGTAACTATTTAGCACGTACAATTTTAATAACTTTATCTTTTATATCAGTAGCGACAGCAAACTTTTTTGCGTCATCTAGGGTAGTGTGTGAAAGTTTAACAGTATAAATTCTATTATCTAGCTCTTCAGAGCGTATAACAGATTGGATACTATTTGTTTTCGCAAAATTTATTGCATCTTCTTTATCGTTAAATTCGTTAACGTATTTGACTTTATTATCGTTAAGGACAATATCGCCATCAGGTGTAATTTCGTAAACACGCCAAACTACATTTACTACACCTGCTATATCTATAATATTATTACTTAAGTTAAAATTCAAGTTTATTTTTTTAATATTTTCATATTCGTTGCTATTTAAACCTTCAAATAAAAGATAATATTGCTTATCTGCCACTTGTGCAACGACTGGTGGTTTTACTGCAACCGGTGCCGGCTTTTTAACTGGAGCAGGCTTTGCAGGTGCAACAGCAACCTTTGGTGGCTCTGTAATAGTTGTAGGTATTGCACTTATAGCACCAAGCGATTTTTCTTTATCAGTATAGACATTATCTCTAACAATAGGCTCAGCTTCAGAAACGACAGATTTATCATTAATTGCTACTGTAAGCGATTTATCTTCTGATAGGATTGCCGTTTCATCTGCAAATTCAAAAATTTGCACACTGACATAGCCAAGTTTTTCTTCACTAGATAGCATACTATCGTTAGGTAGCGATGCACCAGTATTGATACTTTGGCCACTAATATTAACAAAATAACTAAAAAATATGTACGCAAACGTACTAATAACAACTAATGACGCAAAAAGAGCAACAGTAACTGCTTTGTTACCCTTTTTCTTAACAACAATAACTTCTTTAATAATGCTTTCGGCAAGTTCACGATTAATCTCTGCTAGAGTTTTATCGTAATGTGCCAGTAAGTTAAGGCTACGCGTCATAAATTATAATTTTACTCACTCTTTTTTTCTGCTATCAATTTTTCTGCCAAGTGTGAAGGCATTTCTTCATAATGGCTAAAATCCATTGTAAACATACCATGTCCACCAGTCATACTACGTAAGTCAGGTGCATATTTTAATATTTCAGACATCGGTACGCTAGCACTAATATGTTGTCCAGACGTTTGTGGCTCAACATTGTTAATTTTGCCACGTCTAGAGTTTAAATCGCCAATTACTCCACCAACATATTGCTCTGGACAAAATACGTCCATATTCATTATTGGTTCAAGTATAACAGGTTTTGCGTCCATTGCTATCTTTTTATATGCCATAGATGCAGCAATTTTAAAAGACATTTCTGATGAATCTACAGAATGATATGAGCCATCATACAATGCTATTTTAAAATCTACCATAGGGTAGCCAGCTAAAACACCTTCAACAGATGCTTCTTTGATACCTTTTTCTACAGCCGGAATAAAGTTTCTTGGTACAACACCACCAACAATTTTATCTTCAAATTCAAATCCAGCACCACGCTCTAGTGGAGTTATTTCTAACCATACATCACCGTATTGGCCTTTACCACCAGATTGCTTTTTGTATTTACCTTGCCCGTTAGCTTTTGCTCTAATAGTTTCCATATAAGGTACTTTTGGAGTTTTAAGTTCAACTTGCAGGTTAAACTTACGGCGAAGTTTGTCAACAACAACTTCTATATGCATTTGCCCCATACCAGAAAGTAATAACTCGCCAGTTTGCTCATCACGTCTAACGACGATACCTTTATCTTCTTCCATAAGTCTATTTAAGCTGCTAGAAACTTTATCTTCATCATCTTTCGATTTTGGTTGTATCGAAAAAGCAATAACAGGAACTTGCAGTTCTGTTCTGTGGAACTCAACAGGGTCAGCCTTAGATGATAATGTATCAAAAGTGCCAGTATTTTTAAGTTTATTAACCATACCTATTTGCCCAGCAGTAAGCTCATCAACTTTTATATGTTGTTTACCTTGCAATAAGTATAGTTGAGAAATACGTTCTTCTTCATCAGTGTTCACATTTAAAACAGTGCTATCATTTTTTATTGTACCAGAATAAACCCTAAATATTGAAAGTTTACCAGCAAAAGGATCAATAAAAGTTTTAAAAACAGATGCAGTAAATTCTTTATCACTAGCAGTAACATCAACAGGTTCGCCAGATTTTTTGTCTATTGCGAATGTTGGTGCACGTTGTAGTGGCGATGGTAAGTAATCAATAATTGCTTCTAACAATAGTTTAGAGCCAATGTTTCTAGTTGCAGAACCACATAAAACAGGAACAAAACGCTTTGTAACAACACCTTCACGAAGACCTTTGCGAATTTCTTCTTCTGATAAGTCGCCGGTTTCGAGGTATTTCTCAATAAAATCATCATCAGTTTCAGAAACTGCTTCAACAAGTTTGTCTCTGAAAGTAGTCGCTTCATCAAGTAAGTCAGCAGGTATATCTTCAATAGTGTATTGAGCAGTAGGCTCAGCAGGGTACATTAATGCTTTCATACGTACTAAATCAATAATACCTTTAAAACTATCTTCTTTACCTATAGGTAAGAAAATTGGTAATGGAACAATATTAAAAGCTTTTTCGATATCGCCAAGTGCGTTAAAGAAATCAGCATTTTCTTTATCCATTTTGTTAATAAATATAAGCTTAGATAAGTTACATTCTTCCGCATATTCCCATACACGTAAAGTTTCTGCTTTAACGCCAGTAATTGCAGATGCAATAATAACAGCACTATCAACAGCTGCTATGGCACATTTTGTTTCATGCAAAAAGTTTGCATAGCCCGGTGTATCAACTATGTTTAACGAATTTTTATTCCATGTAACTGAGGCAACCTTTGAATTGATAGAAAATTTGCGTTCAATCTCTACCGGATCGAAATCCATAAAGCTTGTGCCATTTTCAATGTCGCCAATACGAGTAGTCGCACCAGTGTTGTATAAAACTGCTTCAATAAGGCTAGTTTTACCTGCACCGCCATGCGAAATAAAGGCTACGTTTCTAATCATGCTTGTTTCCATAGACTAATGCCTCCCGTTAAATGCCATCACAATAGCAAATAACATGTTTATTATATTTACGCCTAAAAGGCGCATTATTTAATACAAAAAAACGTGACACTACAAATAATGGTACTTTTGCTTGACTCCTATTCACTACTAACTATATCAATAATTTTTCAAATATACAAGGATTTTATCTTTTAAACTACTGTATTACCATTAAAAAGTTGTATATTTGATAAATTTTGTTCATTTATATTGTTATTATCAAGTCTACATTTGTAGATATTGTTGTTATATTTATCAAACAACGTGCTAAGCATATCAGCCGTGAAGCTGTTCTCATCATTATAAACGCCTTGATTATTTTGCACTTTTGTTTTTAGCGTATTATTAATTGTATGCGAAACTATTTCTGGTATATCGTTTAACATTATTCTGAAACTACGTGCTTCTAAATCGTTTGTAGTATCAATTTCACGCAACGATGCTCTTGTTTGGTGGATAATGTTGCCACTATCGCTATTGTCAGTCATCTCATGCAAAGTAATACAAGTTTGCTCTGGCTTGTTTTGTATGTTTGTAATAGCGTTAGAGAAAAAACCTTTGTTTATTTCAATATTACCTAAGAACATTTGCCATTTTTTAGCGTTTATTTTATTAAGATTTTCATTAGTCATACGTTCACTATCGAAGAAAAGAACAATATCTGGTGATAGGTCGTTAATAAAGTTTATAGTATTATCGCTGTTCATATCATCTGCATTGATAGCAACAGTTTTAACATTTGACATGTGTGAGTATTTAATTCCGAAATACTTTTTAATACTAGCTTTATCAGCATCAATCATACGTGATAAATGAGGTGCTTTCATATAGTTATTTTCATCCATTTGGATAACGCCACCACATAATGTATTAGTATCTTGGATAGCATCTATCAATGCAAAATGTTGTGGTTGGTTACGTGTAACAATTAAAATTCTTAATGACATCAATTATTCCTTAGCTTTTTATACTAAACTAACCTTAAATCAAAATATTTGCAATAATTAATATTATAATTATATTCTTTACAATAAGTGTTGATGTGTGCTAATAATTTGTAAATACAATTATAAGGTGAGTTTATGAGTAATAATAATCCATGGGGCGATAATAAGTTTGAGTTCCCATTTAAGTTTAAACCTAAAAAAAAGAAAACTACTAAAACTAATGGTGATGGGAGTGAAGACACGCCAAAAGCACCAATCAGGGTGCCATATATAGCTATTGTTGTTGTGTTGCTAGCTGCATGGTTGCTTACAGGTTTCTATATCGTGCGTGCAGATGAACAAGCAATCGTTAAGCGTTTTGGCGATGTTGTCAAGGTTACAATGCCCGGACCACATTACCATTTGCCATTTCCTATCGAGAGTGTTGATAAAGCAGAGGTTACAAAAATACATCGTATAGAAATAGGCTTTATACCATTAAGCGATGGTACATCACGTGATGTAAAAGATGAGTCACTTATGCTTACAGGTGATGAAAATATTGTCAGCCTTGAGTTGATTGTACAATACCAAATTAACGACGTTGTATCATTTTTATACAGTGTTGAAAATCCATATTCAACGATAAAGAATGCTGCACAATCAGCTATTAGAGAAGTTGCTGGTAAAGAATTGATTGATGAACTTTTGACAGTTGGTAAAAATCGTGTCCAAACTGAAACACTTGTCATACTACAAAACATGCTTGATAGCTATAAAGTTGGCGTTCGTGTGGTTGCAGTACAGTTATTAGATGTTGCACCACCAGAGCAAGTCAATTCTGCATTTAAAGACGTTGCTAGCGCCAGAGAAGATAAAAATAGATTTATCAACGAAGCAGAAGCATATGCAAACCAAATAATTCCACAAGCACGTGGTGCAGCAGAAACAATGCTACAACAAGCAGAAGCATACAATACGAAAGTTGTTGAAGAAGCATTGGGTGATGTTGCAAGGTTTAACCAAATATATGCAGAATATTCAAAAGCGCCAACTATTACAAGAAAGCGCATGTACATAGAAGCATTAGAAGAAACTCTTAGCAATTCTGATATAAAAGTGTTTGATGAAAATATTGATAACATTAACCCATTCATTGGGCTAAATAAACAGCTAGGGGTAAAATAATGAAAAACATAATTATATTGATAATAGTAGTAGCATTTATAGGATTTATGTCAGTTTATACTGTTGACGTGACAGAACAAGCGATAGTTACTAGGCTTGGTAAGCCAGTACGTACTGTGTCAGAGCCGGGTTTACATTTTATTATACCATTTATTGAAAGCCCATCTTATTTTAGTAAAAAGCTACTAGATTATGACGCATCGCCATCAGAAATCCTTACTAAAGATAAAAAGAACTTAATCGTTGATAACTATTGCAAGTGGTATATATCTGATCCGTTAAAGTTTTTTCTTACGGTTAAAAATGAAGCAGGAGCGGCATCTAGGATAGATGATATTGTTTATTCTGAAATGCGTAACGAACTTGCTAGGCACGATTTGATTGATGTTATTAACCAAAATAGGCAAGAAATAATGGCAAATGTTACACTGCAAGCAAAAGAAAAAGCTTTAGAGTATGGAATAGATATACATGATATACGTGTTAAACGTGCAGATTTACCTACTGAAAACGAAATGGCAGTTTATGCAAGAATGTCTACTGAACGCCAACGTATTGCTACACAATATCGCTCGGAAGGTATGGAAGAAGCACAAAAAATTAAAGCACGTACAGATAAAGAAAAAGAAGTAATTATGGCTGAAGCATACCGTAAAGTAGAAACTACAAAAGGTGAAGCAGATGCAAAAGTCATAAAAATTTACGCAGATGCCTATAAAAAAGATGAAAACTTTTTTGAATTTTACAGAACTATTGAAGCATATAGAAATGTTATAAAACCAGATACAGAGATGTATTTAACTACTGATAGTAAGCTATTTGAAGTAATCAACGGTGATAACAACTAATACGGAGTAGATTTTGGCAAGGTATATTTTTTTAGCAGTGATATTTTCTATGGTTTCTGCTGGGGTGTTTGCATTCTTCTTTCTTGATGTTGCAAATAATAACAATGTAGTTTATGAAGAAATAGAAGATATTAATAACCTTATAGATAACAATAACTTAAACGTACGCTCTCTTTTATCAAGGGTTGTTAAAGATTGTGCTACAGATAATAAAGAGTGTATCACTGTTAAAACTTTTAAATACCTTAAAAGTAATATAATTGTTGGCGAGTCAGTTAAGTCAGGATATTCTGCCTATGGTGCGCTATCAGAAAAAGAGGGTGATGCTATTGATATATCGCTCTTGTTAGCGTCAATGCTTGCAAATGCAGAAATAAAATCTATGGTGTATTTTGATGATGGTAAGCCATACGTATATGTTAGCGGGCTTGATACAACAAATTTATACAACGCCATTATTGAAGATATGCGAGCATCTCCACTAGCTACAAGGGAACTAAAACTCAAAAAAGATCAAATATGGGCAGTAAATCTAAGTGACGGTACTAATAAGCCACTTCCTATTGAAATTGAAGCTGATGGAACTAAAACATTCGATATGATGCTATTTTCCGATATGGAAGAAGTAAACAGATATTTCACTGGTAGTAATGGTGTGGCGCTTAATACGTGCAACCTTGCTAATACTAATAAAGTAGAACAATCATGTATGGTCCCTGCTGATAGTGTGCTAGTTTTTATATCGCACGGTAACGACAACTTGTTTGATATTAACATCTTTAAAAGCGGATTTATACCGAGTGATATATCTGAAAAAAATGTTGAAGGTAAACAATATATTCCTATAGATGTTACGCTTAGTTCTGAATATCTTTATCCGGGCGTTATTAATTAGTGGGGTGTAAGTTATGATAAAAATTGGCTATATGGATTATGCAAATGTATATCCGATATTTCATCATCTGTTAAAACATTCAAATTTTTCGTTTGTTCGTGGTGTCCCATCTTTGCTTAATACAGCAATAAGAGAGGGCGCAATAGATGTTTCACCATCATCTAGTATAGAGTTTGCACGATACCCAAGTTATTATAAAATTATTCCAGATATATCAATTTCGTCAATAGGCGAGGTAAAGAGTGTAAACTTATTTTCAGCACTACCTATTGAGCAGCTTGATAACAAAAGGATTATGTTTACGAAAGAGTCAAACACATCTACTGTTTTATGCAAAATAATTCTTGAAAAATTTTATAATATTAAACCAGTTTATTGTTGTGAAGATGGTTGCGATGCAGAGCTGCTAATTGGCGATAAAGCACTACATAAATACTATAACAACAACTATAAGTACGTATATGATCTAGGTAAGCTGTGGCATGAACATACAAAGTTACCGTTTGTATTTGCGTTATGGATATGCAGGGCAGATATTGGCGTAGATGATGAAATGCGTGAACTTATGGAGCTATTGCGTAAATATTCTGCCAAAACAAATGAATATAGTAAAAATATCATCAATCAATACACAAAACTAGGCTACACTGATGAGCAAATGCTCGATTACTGGAACATAATTGATTATAAGCTATCAGTAAAGCATATCGAAGGGTTATCGCTATTTTATAAGTATGCGTATGAAATGGGCGAAACAAGTATAGATGCAACAAATTTATTGACTAACTCATTTTTGATATAATCTACTTATCACCACTATTAAAGTCGATTTTTACAATTTTATCTTCAATATTTACTTCTTTGTCGCCATCTTCATAATCAAAAAATTCGTCTTCATCAGCACGGAAACTGAACACAAATTCAGGTGATTGTAAGTCATCAAGCACAGATATTATTGAACCATAAGGGATATAAACATCTTCCCACACGCCAGAAAATTTTAGCTTTGCAAAAAGCCCAACTTCGTTAACATCAAGATCGACGCAAGAATTTTCGCCAAGCGATAAGATGATGCCTCTATCAACTTCATCGCCTATGAAGCCTCTTTCACCAATGTAAACATCATTTACAGGGATAACGTGTATGTAAATTTTAGAGCTGTAGTCTAATGCTACTAATATAGAATTTCTAATCAAGTTAGGTGTCATTTTTATTCTCCTGCCGCTATAACTGGGTGGTGGCAAGCGTATTGTCCGTTAAATATTGGTTTAGTACTTTTGCAAGTGTTATCAGCATAATCGCATCTATTTACAAAAATGCAACTGTTATTTTTATCAGTAGTATTTCTTCCAATTGTGCCACGTATCGTATTTAGAGGTTTATCTTCATTAATTTGTGGAATACATTTTTTTAATGCAATAGTATATGGATGCGATAGTGAATTATTATTTAATTTTGATTTATCAGCTATTTCCATAAGTTCTGCACAGTATAATATTGCTACTCTATCGCATATTGCAGATAGTAGCGATAAGTCATGAGATATAAATAAAATGGTAAGCCCACGTGATTTGTTTAACTTTTTTATCAAGTTAATAATTTGTGTTTGTGTTGTTACGTCAAGCGCTGTAGTTGGCTCATCAGCAATTAATATTTCAGGATTTGCAGCTAATGCAAGCGCAATCATAACACGTTGATTCATGCCGCCAGATAATTGGTGTGGGTAAGCGTTTAACCTATCTTTTGGATTGTCAATTTCAACATCTGTAAGTAGTTTTTCGGCTTCAATATGCGCATCGCTATTTGATATTTTTTTGTTATGTAGTTTGATTGTTTCAACTAATTGTGAGCCAACCGTCATAACTGGGTTAAGCGAAGATAAAGGATTTTGAAATATCATAGTGATTTTTGAGCCACGGATACGTTTAAAATCGTTTTTAGTTTCAAGCTTATTGCCATCTAGCGTAATTGTGCCACCTGTTTTGATAACAGGGTCGCTAATAATGCCTAGTATTGTTTTTGCAAGAACACTTTTACCAGAGCCAGACTCGCCTGCAAGCCCTAGTATTTCGCCTTTATTTATATCTAAACTAAAATTTTTTAAAATATAAAACTGCTCGTATGCAGAGTTTAGTTCAATGTTTAAATTATTAATGTTTAACATATCTTATTTTATTACAAAATATTTAATTCGTCTAGTATAATTATTTATTATAAAAAGACTTGAAAAAAAAATAATATGTAATACATTAGTAGATGACTATGTATAACTATTTTTTTGTGAATAGCTAGAGGATTAAATGGCAAAAATATCGGAGCGTACTGTCGAGGAAATACGCCAAATTGGTATAGAAAGTATTGTTGAACCGTACGTTGATTTTGTTAGAAAAGGCAGAGATTTATGGGCATGCTGCCCGTTCCATACAGAAGATACACCATCATTCAAAATAGATACTGAAAGAAATTTTTATAAATGCTTTGGTTGTGATGCCAAAGGTGATTCAATATCCTTTATTAAAAGTAAACTAGGGTTTTCTTACGTAGATGCTATTGTTTACCTTGCTGAAAAGTATGGCATAAATGTTGAATACGTTGGCGAAGATAACGTATATCGTAAAGATATTTTAGCATTACATGAAGATTTACAAAAAATTATGCGTAGCGAGTTTTACTCTAATAATGGTAAAGTTGCATACGATTATATTGTTGGTAGAGGCTTTACAGACGACGATTTGAACACGTTTGGCATTGGCTATATCCCACCAAGGTATAATTATAACAACATATTTAAGCAGTACAGCAAAGAAGTGTTACTTAACTCTGGTTACTTTAAAGACGGACAGTATGGCACAAATGCAAGATTTTTTGATAGATTAATGCTACCAATTATGAATGTTACAGGGTCTATTGCAGCGTTTGCTGGCAGAAGTTTAGATGGTAGCGAACCAAAATATTTGAACTCTGCTGAAAGTGATTTGTTTCATAAGAGGTACACTCTTTTTAATATTGATAAAGCGAAAGACGCAATGAAAAAAAGTAACTCATGCATAGTTGTTGAAGGTTACTTTGATGTTATGAGGTTATACCAAGCTGGTTATAAAAATGCTGTTGCACCAATGGGTACGGCACTAACAGTCGAACAAATTGGCTTAATTAAAAGATATGCATCAGAGGTTGTATTGTTATTTGATGGTGATAAAGCAGGCGAAAAAGCCGCTTATCGTAGCTTAGCTAGCTTTGTTCAATCGGGAGTGTTTCCAAAGGTTGTGTTTTTAAAAGAGGGCGACGACCCAGACAGCTACATACTTAATAACGGCGCGGCTAGGTTTGATAAATTGCTATCAAGTAAAGAAGATTTGTTTATAAATATAGCAAAAAAGCTTGTTAGGTCTGCAAAAGATGATTTTAACTTGAAGCTAGATAAGTACCAAACAATAAAACGTATGTTGCAAACAGTTAACGATGTTCACTTGCGTAGCCATTATTCTGGCATTATTGCAGATTTGTTTGGTTTAGATAAAAACGATATTGATATAGAGCTAAATAAATTACGCAATAAAAACAGTTATAGCAACCCTAATAAAAAGCAAGCAGTTAGTGCTAATTATAAGTGCGAGCTTGATTTTATAGCATGTTTAGCACAGTTATCTGTTGATGTTGTCGATTCGTTATTGTGCGATATGACAGAAAATATGTTTAAAAGTAATGAAATTAAGCAAATTTTTAAAAAAATACTTGATATTTCTACAAACGCAACATATATTGATAACT
>CAYJIW010000008.1:13724-35353 GCA_964370335.1 uncultured Deferribacteraceae bacterium | reverse complement strand
CATAAAATCTATTAACACTTGCCCATCTTCGCCCATGTTGGCTAGGTATGGTTTAACTGTATTAAGTAGCTCATATATATCTTTATTAGGTGGTTCCATATACATGCGTGATAGGAACGAATAATATACTTCTCTACCTGCATTAATTGCAATAGTTTCTTCAATCATGTTTACCTCGAAACAAGTTATTATAAGCTAGGGTGGCAATTAACCACCCTAGCAATGTTTTATTCTACTAATTTAGTAATTTTAGCAGGGTTTGCTTTTTTAATATAAAGCGATGGGAAAGTTTTAGTATTAATTTCGCCAGTTGCATCAGCTTTATATGCTTCAGGGAATTTATCAAAAGATAATCTCTCTGCCCCTTCAATACGTGAAATTGTATTAATATCGCCAAAATCTAACGCATGTGCTGGGCAAGCAGATACACAAATAGGTTGCTCGCCACGGTCTACACGTTCCCAACAGAAAGTACATTTCTGCATTGGGTGTCTAGTGCCCCATGTTTGTTTAGTTGTTGGCTCTTGCTTGTCATCAGCAATGTGAGGTGCGCTAAATGGGCAAGCAGATATACAAAGTTCTAGTCCTATACATTTGCCACGGTCAACAAGCACAAGCCCGTCATCACGTTTTACTATAGCGCCTGCAGAACACGCCGGCATACATGCTGGCTCTATACAGTGGTTACAAGACATAACTAAACTAAATAGTTTGTTACCACCTTCAGATTCGTAAGTTTCTTGTCTTCTCCAACGAACTGGTCCAGGGTTTACTTGGTTCCAGTCTTTACATGCAACTGTACAAGCATTACAGCCCATGCATCTAGTTTGGTCAAAATAAAATGCGTATTGCATAATAATATCTCCTATTAATTAGCCGTTAAGCTTGTACTTTTTTAATCTGTACCATAGCAGACTGTTGAGCGTTACCATGGTCAGCACGTGATGGTTTAGTAGCCATTAGAGTGTTACAGTTACCACCAACATCGACAATATTACCATCGATTTCACGTGGGTCATACCAACAACCTTGGTGTAAGCCTAGGAAGCCCGGAACACAACGATAGCTTGTTCTAGCTACGCAACGTACAGTACCAATTTCGTTCCATACTTCTACTAAGTCTCCATCAACAATACCTTCTTTATTATCTGGGTTAATCCAGATTTCAGAGTAAGATGCATCTTTAGCGTTAGTACCATCAGCACCAATTAAACGGTTAAGTGTATCAAGTGAAGCTGTGCCATCAACTGCTACATTTTGTCCATCAATCATAGCATAGTCTTTATAGTCGTTACCAGAATATAATCCGCCACCAACAGTTCTGTGAGTAAGCTCACGTAGGTATGGATTTTCTGATTGTGATGAGTGTGCACGGTGTCTATCATGCGTAGTAGTAAGCAAGTATCTACCAGCTAAATCAGCAGCACTATTTAAGCCATATGCTTCAACAAAGTAATCTTGATAGCTATAGTACATAGGGATTTCCCAAACGATTGGATCGCCTTCGCTATCGATGTTGTTTTGACCACGCTCGTTAGCAGGTAAGAATCCATGGAACTTGTTATAACGGTTTTCATAACGCCACTTAAACGCACCAGAGAATACATGGAAACGACCAGATGGTTGTGGACAATCTTCAGGGTTTACAAAATCTGTACCACCCATAAATCCATAACCAATAGTTAAAGCATCAGCAGTAAATACTGCACCATCTTTAATACCAGTAATTTGCCCAAGAGTATTAACTGTAGTTAAAGGATTCCCACTGCTATTAGTTGCAATAAAAGGAGTAGTAGATATATTAGCACTAGCTAAGTATGCATTAAGCGATTTTCTTAAATCTGTCTCAGATGCAACAAATCCTTCATCGCTAGCTGGTTTGTTAGGTAAGTATGGGTTATCTAGGAATTGTTCCCATGTTTTACCATAAAACGGGCTAGTTGGGTCTACTTTTTTATCATCAAAGTCCTTTTTAGTTAAATCACCAATAGATTGGTCAGCAACGCCACCAGTAAACATAGTTGCGATACCTTGCTTATTAGTATCAACAGTTTCGTAAACTTTTAACCACTCGTTACAGAAATCCCAAGAAGATTTTGACTCACCCGGAGGTGTAATAACTGAAGGAATATAGATACTATTAGCACCAAATAATCCAATATAATCTTCTTGTTCCCAAGTAGTTGCAGCTGGAAGAACATAGTCACTCCAACGTGCAGATGGTGCTAAGAAGTTATCGAATGTAACTAAGCAAAATGTTTCTGCGTCATCTGCCGCACCAAATGCGATAGGTAATGCTTCATACATTTCTACTGAGTCGTTACAGTTCATATGTTGGTTTACTGGTATGTTACCAGCAGAATTTAGTATAAAACGGAAGCCAGAATAAAGTGGCTTACCAGTTCCATCATCTTCCCACATATAATAACCATTACTATCCGTTTGTATTGTGCCATCAGCGTTGCGTTGCCATTTAACAAGAGCTTTTGCACCGCCATCATCGTGGTAAACTTTACCATCGCCAATATCTGCACTATTCCAATCAGGGATATATTTACCAGTATAACCACCAGCTTTTAAATCCTCACCAAAAGCCATCTTAATAGCATTATGCCACTGTGTAACTGAAGGAACAACATCTTGCTTATGAGCTGGTAAACTAGCATAAGATATGCTAGGTTCAACTGGATCACCAGCTTTTGTAGAAGTTACATCAAAGCCACGTCTTGAGTATCCATTTGCAGATTGACCCCAACATTTTGTAACTAGCATTAATGCATCCATAGCAAACTTAGTAATAACACCTTCAGCTTGCTTCATTTGTCCGCCAGACCACTCGCTCCATATTGGGTGGTTATCTGTGTTAGCATATAGTTCAGCAAGTTCAATAATTTTTTCTGCAGGCATACCAGATATAGCTGCTGCCCAAGCAGGTGTTTTTGCTACAGCAAATTGTGTTTTATATTCAAACTTTGTGTCTGCAGGTGCAACATATTCAGATGCATTACCACGTGTAGCTGTTCCAAACTGTGTTGCAACGTAAGAGTTACCAGTAGCGTTATATACTGCATTTTGTAAACGAGTATCACTACCCATAATATATGTAGCTAATGATTTACCCTCAGTAGACTCAACATATGTATAGTTTGCTGCATCGCTAGGATCTGTTGTAACGATTTCTCTAGTAGTATTGTGTATCCAATATTCTGGGTTATCAAAGAAACCGTAAACCATAGTATCAAGATAATTAACATCTAGCATTGGCTCAGCTTGTAATGAACCATCATCTTTAAATGTATTAATTATCATGTGGTACATCATAGCCATGAAGATAGCGTTATCTGTATATGGTCTAATTTGTAGCCATTCATCAGCTAATGTAACACCCATATCAGAAAACTCTGGCCCGATAAAGTAAACCATACCTGTATCACTACGTTTCTTGAAATCTTCTACACCCTTAATCCAACTATACGCAACAGGATTTACTGTAGATAAAATATTAGAACCCCAAAGAACAATATTTTTACCAACACTAGCAATAGCGTTTGCAGAAGTGCTTTGTGCACCAGGATAGCCTGTATACGATTGATTACCACTGCTAAAGAATGATGATTGATGGAAACTATAGTCAATTTTATATGTAGTTTGGCCACCCATTAGCCTTGCAAAAGGTGCATCTCTTCCAGTTAAACCTGCTAATAAACCAGTGTAACCACCACCTTGCCATTTACTTGCAATGTTACCACAAGCATAGATAGAATGGAAAGCTTCATAACCATATTTATCTGTGATTGCTTTAAACTTTGTAGAAATATCGCTTAAAGCCTCTTCCCAAGAAACCCTAACGAAACCAGATAAATCACCACGTTTAACAGTTTGCTTTAAAGGATACTTTAAACGCCCCGGATGATATAACCTAAATTTGTATGAACGACACTTTGAACATGCCTTAGCTTGAGTACAGTTTCTGTTTTCTGTATCAATAACATCATTTTCAGCAGTAGCAACAGCATCGTCTGTTAAGAAACGAACGATTTTACCATCTACTACTTGTGCCTTAATTAAACACCTACCACCGCAGTTGTGTGCACTAGTACCATAGCGAAAATAACCTTGATCAAGAAATTCATCTTCAGATTGCACTGTGTTTGCAGGTGTGACAGTTCCGAAATTTAATTCGCCGTCATCTGTACTACAGCCAGCGACAGTAACAGCAGCACCCGCAGCTGCCATGCCTTGAATGAACGTACGTCGAGATAGTTTAGATTTAACTAAATCTGAGATACCCATAATCTTCCTCCGTAAAAAATTGATTGAATAACACTGTTTGTAAAATAGAATTATCCACCCTTATAAAAATCAATATAGTTACTTAAATTTATTTTGTCAATAATAATTGAATAAGATTTTAAAGATTTTTATATTTATCAAAAGAGTAAAAAAGCCTTATTTTAAAGGATTTATATTTATTTTCAAATATAACACTTTTCAAAATGTAACATTGTTATGTTTTACGTCATATTATTCACAATTTGTCATAAAAAAATCCACCTTATTAAAAGTGGATTTTGAAGACTTTTCAAAAAAGAAATATATAAATTTAACCTATTCGCCTTATTTTTTAAGGTATTTGCCTTATTTCTTAATCATAAATGCCTGTACTTAGGTATCTTTCGCCAGTATCTGGCAACAAAACGACTATATTTTTGCCTTTATTTTCAGCACGTTTAGAAACTTCGATAGCTGCATATAGAGCCGCACCAGATGATATACCAACAAGCAATCCTTCTGTTTTTGCAGAGCATACTGCCGTTGCAATAGCGTCATCGTTACTAACCTTTATAATTTCATCGTATATTTTAGTGTTTAGCACTTTTGGAACGAAACCCGCGCCGATACCTTGCAATCTATGAGGTGCTGGGCTACCGCCTGATAATACTGGTGAGCTTTCTGGCTCAACTGCTATTATTTTGACATTGCTATTTTGCGATTTTAAGTATTCGCCAACACCTGTTATCGTGCCACCTGTGCCAACACCAGCAACAAAAATATCTACTTTACCATCTGTATCATTCCATATTTCTTTAGCTGTTGTTTCAAAATGGATACGACTGTTTGCTTTATTTTCAAACTGCTGCAAGATGATAGAGCCTTTTATTTCACTATTCAGTTCCTGTGCCTTTTCAATAGCGCCTTTCATACCTTTTGCACCTTCTGTAAGCACAAGCTCTGCACCTAAGGCTTTTAGCAAGTTCCTACGCTCCATACTCATGCTATCAGGCATAGTCAACATAACTTTATAGCCCTTTACCGCTGCAACATACGCTATACCAACACCAGTGTTACCACTAGTTGGCTCAATAATAACGCCACCTTTTTGTAACTTGCCAGATTTTTCTGCATCTTCAATCATTGCATACGCTATCCTATCCTTTGCACTAGATAATGGATTAAACATTTCAAGTTTAGCAAATACATTTGCAACGCCATTATTCATTTTTCCAACTTTTACAAGCGGAGTATTTCCGATAAGGTCTGTAATATTGTTATAAATTCTCATATCATGCTCCATAATAAAAAACCGCCATTTAAGGCGGTATATTTATGCTAATTCTGCTATTGCGCTAATTGCTCTATCATAGTTTGGCTCGTCCGTCTGCTCTTTTACAAGTTCAATATATGCAAGCTTACCTGATTTATCATACACTTGAACTGCTCTAGCAATTAAGCGTAATTCTTTAATCAGCAGGCCATTTGCTTCTGCAAAGCTAGCTGAGTAGTGGTCTGATAGTGCCTCAACATTATTGACACCAACAGCGCCACACCACCTACCTATTGCGAATGGCAAATCTGTACTAACAGATAATATCACAACATCATCAGATAGTTTTGTTGCAAGCTCATTAAATTTTCTAACTTCCATATCGCAAACGCCAGTATCAAGTGATGGCACACTAACAAAAACAACTACTTTACCTTTGTAATCGTCTTGTGTTTTTGGTGCTAAACCGCTAGTTAATAGTGTAAACGGCTTAATTGTATCGCCTATTTTTGGTAATTCCCCAACTAAAGTTAATGGGTTACCTTTCATTGTTATGCTCATTTATAATCTCCTTTTTTTGTTTTATTATTTTATACATAATTTGTCTGATTTTGCAAGCAGATTTATGCTGTATTTGATATATTATGCAATATCTATCTACATTTTTGCTTGACTGTATAATATTATATGATAAAACTAACTACATATAAGAGGTGTCAAACATGGAAAAATTATCATTATCAAAAGCAAATGAATTAATAAAAGAAACTACAACTGCACCACATCTTGTTGCACATGCGTTAGCTGTTAGCGTTGCTATGGGCGCTATGGCAGAGCATTTTAGCGAAGATGTCGACTATTGGCAAGCTGTTGGAATGTTGCACGATTACGACTATGAACAATACCCAGATGAACACCTACAACACACTAGCGAACCATTAAAACAAGCTGGCATAGATGATGAGACTATACGCACAATTTTATCGCATGGTTGGGAGTTATGCTCAGATGTTAAGCCAGAAAAGCTTATTGATAAAGCATTATACACTGTTGATGCATTGACAGGTTTAGTTAGTGCTACTGCAAAAATGCGACCGAACGGAATATCTGATTTAGAGCCAAAAAGCGTAGTTAAAAAGTTTAAAGATAAGGGCTTCGCTGCTGGTGTTGATAGAAATGTTATCAATAAAGGGCTTGAAATGCTTGAAATGGATAGAGCAACCGCAATTGAAATATGCATAAATGGCATGAAGCCACACGCTAAAGCATTAGGCATTGAAGGAACTGTATAAAACATTGGCAACATACACTATTGGCTAACGCTTAGTTATTAAGTTACGCAACCTTTCAATAGCCATTGGAAAGTCATCTTTACTCATCGAAAGTGTCGTGATTGATATATGTGATGTATCGTTTGGATAATAAAAATATCCCGGATTAAAGTCAATATCAGAGCGTTTATTATATAACTTTTTAGTATTAATCCCCTTTTCAAATTTTGGAAACAGATAATAAGCGCTACGCTCACTATCCCATGTTGCATAATCACTTAAATAGTGAGTCATAGCTTCATTCAACGAGGCAAGTTGGTCAGCTAAATGGCCACGTAACAGTTCTAAATAATTATTAAAAACGCCTTTTCTAATCGCTGTATCCATCAATAGTTGAATAAATGGTGACGGCATTATATCTATCGGCAATTTTGCACGTGATAATCTATTTATAATATTTTTATCAGCATATAACCATGTCAAATTGAACAAGTGCGATGTTGGACGCAAAAAACTGCCAATATAAAGCACATTGTTACTGTTATCAAGTGACTTTAATGCTATAGGATAATCGTTTTTGTGATATAAGTTACGCATAGTGTCCATTTCGATTATTGGCATGCCTTTATTCTCACAAAAATCAACAATTTCTTTTCTTCTAGCTAAGCTTACAGTTTTTCCTGTTGGGTTGTGGTCACACGGTTGAATATGAAGGAATGAGTTTTTTATGGGTCTAACAATTCTTTTAAGTGTATCAATATTAATGCCCTCATCGTCCATTTCTAGTGGTTTAAAATTTGCACCAGAATAACTCATAATATTTTTTAGTGTTATAAAGCTATACTTTTCATGGTAGTAATTTATGCCAATATTTAAAAAGGCATTTGCGATCATATTAAGTATTTGTGTCACAGATGTAAATATCAATATTTCATCAGGTTTTGCCACAATTCCTGCTGGCTTCATATATTCACATATAGACTCACGAAGTGAATAGAGTCCAAATCTATCAAAATCTTCTTCTTTAGTAATCATTTCAGTATCAATTTCACTCATATTAAGGTGATTAAATAAATAATTTGCAAAATTATACTTTTTTAATGGTTGTCTGTTTGTCAAATTTGGTATGTTATATTTATTACCAGCTAGCTCAACATAAGCATCTTTTGATATATTTTGCTTACCTCTTTTCATAAGGTTATCCCATTTTGAAAGTTCAGCAATACCCTTTTTCTGTTTTGATGCAACAAAAGTGCCTTTACGTTCTATTCTAACGATAAATCCTTCCGCTTGCAAATAGTCTAAGGTAGCATTTATTGTGTTCCTGCTCACTTTATAAATAGATGCAAGTTGCCTATCAGATGGTAACTTTCTATCACTTTGTAAGTTTCCGTTTTTTATTTCATCAATAAAATATAATGCTAACTGCTTATATATTGGCAATTTAGAATTATTATCAATAATATTAAAATTCATTTGGCACCTATAATATTACGCGTTTCTGGCACTATATTATAATTAAATAGTTTAGTAAAGTCATTTATTAACAATAGGAGGACTGTATGAAAAAAATAACATTGTTTGCTTTATTATCATTAACATTTGCTATCACTGCATTAGCAACAGATAATACTTTTAATGAAACTACTGTAAAAGCTTACAGTACAGGAACTAAGGGAGCGTTCCTTGCAGGTGCACATGTAGAAATGGGGCTTGCTTGTACAGATTGCCATGGTATGGACGCTAAAGTTAGCGATAATGGCATCAAAATGAATAATACATGCATGGACTGTCATGCTGACATGCATGGTATGGCAGAAATATCTGCAGAGGATTTAGAGAGTGAATATAACCCGCATGAAGGACATATAAAAACTATGCAATGTACAACATGCCACACGGCACATAAACCATCAGTTTTATACTGTAATAATTGCCACACATTTAACGATATGCGTATCCCTTATCAAAGTGGCACAAAAACTGTATATCAAGTTGAAGATTTACGTGTATATGATGATATTGAACCTAGTAGAGTCGAAGAAACAGATGTATTAATTATTGGTGCAGGTGGCGCTGGTTTTTCTGCAACAGTATCTGCTCATCAAAATGGTGCAAAAGTTATATTAGTTGAAAAAATGCCATTAATTGGTGGTAACACACAACTAGCTGCTGGCGGTATGAATGTAGCAGGTACAGAGTATCAACGTGCAGAAGGCATTACTGGCGATAGTGTCAAAATATATTATGAAGATACCATGAAAGGTGGTAGAAATATTAATGATCCAAAACTTGTTAAATATTTAACTGAAAACGCTTACAAATCTTTAAAATGGCTAGAATCTTTAGATGCAAGACTAACGCATTTAAGCTTTTCTGGCGGACAAAGGTTTAAACGTGTTCATACTGCACATGGTGGCGCTCCTGTAGGCGCTTATATCATATCTACAATGAATACGTATGCACAAAAACATAACTTAGATATAAGGGTGAATACTAAAGCAGTTAAATTATTAACTGATAAGAATGGCAAAGTGATTGGCGCAAGAATGAGTGCCGAGTTTGGTGGTATTTATGACATTATGGCAGACTCTATAATACTTGCAACTGGTGGCTTTGGTGCAAACAACGCATTAGTTGGTCAATACAGAGCAGATTTAATCGGAACTACGACTTCAAATCACCCGGGTGCAATTGGTGATGGCTTAGTATTAGCAGAAAGTATCGGTGCAGATTTTACTGATATTGGCGAAATACAAATACACCCAACTGTAGCATTAAATACTAAGATTTTAATATCAGAATCTGTGCGTGGTAGCGGTGCTATCCTTATTAATAACGATGGCAAACGCTTCGTAAACGAGATGAGAACACGTGACCAAGTATCAGCAGAAGTATTGAAACAACAAATTAAAAACGCATACGTTGTTTTTGATGACCAAATTAGACAAGATATGGGCTTAATCGAAGGCTATATCAAACTTGGTTTAGTTATGGAAGCTAACTCGCTTGATGAATTAGCCAAAAAAATGAACGTATCTGCTAAAAACTTGAATGACTCTATTGCCAGATATAACATGTTCATTAAAAACAAAAAAGATGAAGATTTTGGTCGTGGAGATATGATTAAACCAATAGCAAAAGGCAAGTTTTACGCAGTTAAAATTGCACCGGGTATTCACCACACAATGGGCGGTGTAAAGATTAATGATAAAACACAAGTTATTAATACTAGTGGCAAAACTATAAAAGGCTTATATGCAGCTGGTGAAATCACGGGTGGTGTGCATGGTGGCAACCGTCTAGGCGGTAACGCTATTGCAGATATAGTAACATTCGGCAGATTAGCTGGGCAAGAAGCTGCTAAAAACGCAAAATAACTGTCATTCCCTCACAGTTTGTCATAAATATAACCCCATAGATTAATTTCTATGGGGTTATTTTGTGGTAAATTATGTTATAAAACTTACCTTGCTCATAGCATATACTATCAAAAATGCTACATAAGGGAGTCTATGGGTTAACTCCAAAAATATAGATTGTAAAATCTACTTATCTTTACCTAGAATAAACACATTTGGTTTATGTTGGTGAGGGAGCTCAAACGCCGCTCCCCCTCCCAAGCCCCCCACGCTTTAATCAGATAACCACTCACGTACACGCCGCGTCGTGGTTAATCCAATTTATTTTATGTAGAGGCTTGTCAAGATATCTACTTATCTTTACCTAGAATAAACACATTTGGTCCAGCATCTTTTGCAGCTTGAACATCTTGGAAGAATTGTTCAATTTCTCTAGTGCCATCGTTTAACATGTCATAAATTTCGTTACTAGGGTTATCTTTCTGTCCGAAAAATCTTGCCCTAGCAGAACATGCTTCAATACACGCTGGTTGCTCACCAATATCTACACGATGCTTACAAAATGTACACTTTTCAACTGTAGTACCCTTATGAGGAGGAATAAGCTGACCACCCACTGGTGTATCTTGCGTACCTTCGTGATATGGAACATCTTCGTTGATGTGCATACGTGCATCAAATGGGCAAGCTGTTAAACATAAGTCACAACCAACGCATTTATTATAGTCAATAACTACTAAACCGTTACTTTCTTCTTTATACGTAGCATCAAACGGACAAGCTGTAACACATGGCGGATTTTCGCAATGTTGGCAAGCTTTTGTATAATAATCCATTGTTAAAGTCATAGCACCCGGTTTATTAACGAAGTCGCCATTGTTTAACCTTGTACCAGCTGGGTGGTCCATAGGTTGTTGTGCTTCACCACGTAGCGGAACTTTGTTTGTATATACGTTTGTATAGCTCATGCCTTTTGGCATATTGTTTTCCATTTTGCAAGCGATTGTACATGAGTGACAACCTATGCAACGTTTTTTATCTATTACCATTACTAATTGTGACATTTTTCAATCTCCCTTACACTTTTTCAATTTTAACACGTACATCATAGAATGCCATGTTGTTAGTAGCTGGATGTAATGCAGTTGTTGTTAATTCTTGGAAACAACCACTATCTTCCCCGCCAGCTGTAAACTGATAACGCTGGATACCCTTAGGTATGCTTATTTGACCTATAGGCATTTTTTCAGTCAATATTGCTTTTACAGTCGCAAATCCTCTAGCGTTAGATACTTTAATAGTATCGCCAGTTACAATGCTACCATAATTTGCTGCATCTGTAGGGTGGATATAAGCTGATGGCTCACCTGCTAATTCGTCCATCCATTCTGCATCAAACCATTGAGAGTGAACTTTCCAACGTTGGTGTTCTTGTTGGTATGCAAGTGGATATTCTGCAATCAGCGCAGCATTTGCTCCATCACCGTCCCATGCTTCTGTAGGGTTTTCCCAAACAGGAATACGTTCTTTTGTCCAATCTGAAGGTAAGCCCAAAACAAATGGACTTTCAGAATAGAACTCTGCACGTACAGTATTATTACCACGATAAATTTTATCTTCACCATGTATGTATGGTCCATCACCAGCTAAGTTAGATAAGTAGCGTAATGATTTCATCTCTTTCAATCTATCCCATGATATATTAGGGTTAACACCCGGCAGAGCCGTATTCATAGGGCTATTATCAACACGTAATTTCAAGTATTCTTCTTCTGTATATGCAAAGTTTAGTGAATAATTTGCGTTCATTTTCTCATCAAGTGCATATGCAACACGTTTTGTAATCTCCCAGTCTGAAATAGAGCTACCAATAGGTTCAATAGCTTTCTCGTTTAACAAGAAGAATAAGTGGTTAGATTTTGCAACCATATCAATACTTTCAAACCAATAACAAGCAGGTAAAATCAAGTCAGAATATGCGCATGTATCTGTCATAGTTACTTCTGATGTAACTATAAATTCTAATTTATCAAGTATTCTTTCAATAAAGTATGATTTTTGGTCAACCATGTTGCTAACAGGGTTACCACCAGCTACCCACATACCTTTTATATTTGGATATGCCGCTCCGCCCCAAGAATTATTTTCCATAGCGTCAGCTACATAAGCATAAGGAATAGCTGTTGATGGATTATCCACAGGGAATGGTACTGGCGATTGAGCAAATCCAAATGGTACAAATTGTCCACAACTTGCACCCGGCTTACCAACGTTACCAGTAACACAAGCAACAGAAGCAAGTGCATGATAAAAGTGGTGTCCATTAGTGTAATGGTCTGGCCCATAACCTGTGTATGAAAATACAGGATGATTAGCTGGGTCGCCATATAAGTTTGCCATAGTTCTAATAACATCTTCTGAAAGTGACGAATATTCAGCAGCTTTTGTAAGTGTCCACTCAGCAGCACTTTCTTTTAGTAGCAAGTATGCTGGTTTACATATAATAGGAGTAGATGCGCCATTCAATGTAACGCTTACTTCTAACAACATTTCAGCATCTGACACTGTAAAATTAGGGTCCGCAGGTATAGTTCTATAACTATCTTCATGCCTAGGTGGTGTACCACCAACACCAAATAAATGCTGTGGAGTAGGAATATTTGTAAATTCATAGTCACTATCCGTTTTATTCCACATAACATAACCTGTAGCTGCTGCAGCACCAGTTATATCTGCTTCCCTTAGGAAAGTGCCATCTGGCTTTACTAAGAATGGTGCAACTGTATCTTCAAATAAATAATCCCAATCGATCCACTCGTTTTCATGTTCCCACATGATTTCACGCAACATACCAAGTGCAATAGCTGTATCAGAGCCAACACGAGGTGCAACATAATAATCAGATTTTGCAGCAACAACTGTGTACATTGGGTCAACAGTAATTAATGTAGCTTTATCTTTTAAGTTTGCAGGAGCTTTGCCACCCGCTCTTATTTTTTTACGTTTTCTAGGGTCTAATGCATCTGCCATGAAGTGCCAATTTTGTATTTGCGTTTCAGTAATATTTGTACCCCATGCAAATATCGTGTTAGCATTAACCATGTCTGCTAATTCACTAGAACTAAAGAATGGAAATTTTGCAGCGCCAAATACTCTTTCTAAACCAACAGGCATAGCCATATCTAATGTTGGTGAAAAAGCTGTAAGCCCCATTGTACCAGCAAGCCTTTGTAACGGACCGCCACCTGTAACCTCGCCATATGAATTGGAAACTGGAAAAATTGCGAATGCTCTAGGATCGTCACCTTCACTAGCAATAATACTAGACATTTTTGAAGATAATAGTTCAATAGCTTCTGCCCAAGAAATTCTTGCAAAGCCATTTCTATCACCACGTACAGAACCTTCAACACGCTTCATAGGATATAAAATCCTTTCTGGTCTGTACATACGTTGTACGTGAGATAAACCACGTAAACAAATTCTATCGTAATAACCTTCTTCGTTTAAGCCAGCAACACCTGTTTCATTTTGTCCCATTCTTGCACGCTTAGTACGAACAACTTTATTGTTACGCACTGTAACGTCCATCTGGCAAGAGCTCCAACAGTTTGGCCTACAAACGCCTTTAAATGTTTCCTCTGGATACACAACCGACTCAACAACTGTTCCTGCTGTTTCAGGAAAAATGAGTGCTTCGTCATCTGTACTACAACCAGCTAATGCAACTGCTGCACTTGTAGCAACCGTACCTTTTAAAAAAGTACGTCTTGATACATTTTTTAAAAACTTACTATCCATATAACCCTCCTCCTTGGTTCTATATCTATAAATATAATAGATATCTATCCATTTATGATAGGACGGTTATATGTAATTTAAAGTGACGGTTATTTTGAAAAAACAAAACATGTGTTTAAAATTTGAGATAGCTTTTTTATAACTTCTTCAAGCTCATTTTCAGGCAAACTACATGACATTAAATGAATTTTTTCAACACCGCTTTTACCATTTTTAATACACACAATTCCTTCGCTGTTCAGCTTTTCACAAGGTACATAGCCGCTGTCATTAAGCTTAATTAAAAATAGCCCAGAGTACACACTATACTCCCAAGTGGCATTATTAATTATGTATTGATTTAAAAGTGATTTTGTAAACTCTATTCTATCATTTAGTTTTGACTTATAGATATCAAGGTAATTTTTCAATCTATTTTTCAACAATAATTTTAAAACAATATGATAATTGATATTTAACGGGAAGTGATTAGTTTGATTTAACACATCAGCTATCCTGTTTGTAGAAACTTTTGATGCAATTGACCAAGCTACGTTAAGCCCATATGAAAAGTATGTCGGCAAAGAACCCACATACAAAACGCTATTATGCCTGTCAATGGATTTTAGTGTATTATAATTCGGTATTAATGTGCTATCTGTATCAAGCTCTATTATAGGCAAATGCTGATCATTACACCATTCAAGCATTTCATTCATACGTTCGCTAGAGTTAACATTAATATCTGTCCAAATATTAAATGTTGTAATTGCAACAATTGCTTGCCTTCCATATCTGTAGACTTTCTTTAAGTTTTCAAGACTAAACCCTTTTTCATCATTAGGAATAATAACGACTTCTACACCTAAAGATTTAAGTAATTGCCTCTGCAATGACAAGACAGAGTCGGACATATATACAATCATGCCAGCCCTAAAAAAAGATTTTATAATTGTTTCTAGTGCTATATACGAACTTGGATATAGAATAATATCATCTTTATCAGCTGTGATATTGTGTGATGCTAAATAATTTACAAGTTCTGCCCTTAGTGCCTCATGCCCTTGATAGTTATAGTTAACTACTATATTATTTAACTCGCCTTCGTCTGCTAATTCATGCAAACATTCTGATACAACTTTATCATATTCAAACGATTTATCTAACGTACACATAGATAAATATGTGTAATCTTGTTTTCCAACTTTTTTAAATAAATCAATAGATTCGCTATCATAGCCTATTTGCCAGCCAAGTTTTACTAACTTATCCCAAACTGATGATGAATTATTTAAAATATCATGTGCGTTATCAGTAACGTAAGTACCAGAGTCTGGACGTATTTCAACAATGCCTTCGCTTGCAAGTAACTCTAGTGCATCATACACTGTGTGGTGGCTGACGTTATAACTTTTTGCTAGCTTTCTACCGCCTTGCAAACGAGTACCAGTAGCCAACGAATTACTTTCTATATAATTTCTTATTTGTACAGCAACTTGAATATATTTTGGAGCAGCAATATTAATTTGCATATTATCCCCCTTCCTAAAGGCTTATTATACAATAACTAGACAAAACACTATACCGCCACAAATTCAATCGGACGGTATGTTTAAAATATTCATTACTTAACTATTGGTGGGTGTAGCGTCCTATCTGGTGTGCCTGCGTAGAAGTTTACACTTTTATCTATAGGTATTCCATCATTCATGACACTAATTTTTGAATTTAGTTCTTCTACACTTGATACTTTTTGCACATTTCCTTCTGTACCGCTACCAAAAGCAGATAAATTTTCGTATTCTAAATAAAAGCTTACGCCTTCAATACTTGCACTATCAATATTATTCGAGCCTACAACAGCACCGGGAGCTGCACTTCTGCCTCTAATATTTTTTGCTACATTATAGCTAGATATGACTGTACCAAAGTTATAACCAACAACACCACCAGCACTAAAACCACCTGTCACATCGCCTAGGTTATAGCTTGCAATAACTTTACCACCGTTTGCACCAACAACACCGCCAGCAAGCTCGTTATTGCCACCAACAAAATTAAGACTATTGAAGCAACCTATCACTTCGCCAACTTGGTTGAAAGCAACTACGCCACCACCTCTAGTGTTATCACCATTTGCATAAACATTACCAGTATTGAAACTACGCACAATTTGGTTGCCATAGTTAGAGCCAACAACTCCACCGACCATAATTCTATAGCCTTCACCATCGACAGTGTTAGAGTTGCAACTATTATCAATAAGCGTGGCGTAGCTAAACCCTGCAACACCACCAACGTGTAGTTCATCGCCCCTAACAACCACACTACCACCTACAGCCCTTACATTATCAATAATAGTATTGGAATTAACATAACCAACAACCGAGCCAACATAATTTAATGCATTAATGCTCGGTTTAACGATTGCTAAATTTTGAATAGTTGTATTATCAGAACCACCACCAATATTACCAAACAGGCCTTGATAGTTAGATGTATTATCAATAACTAATCCAGAAATGTTTTTAAAGTTGCCATTAAAAGAGCCGATATATGCTCTACTCTCGTTCCCAATAGGCACCCAGTTTTCACTTAACGTAATATCGTTCAACAAAACAGCATTGCTAGATGCACTCGCAACTGTTTGTGTACCATTAATATGGTCACGAAATGCTTTCAAGCCATCTTCGTTATAAATTTGCCAAACGGTGTTTGTAATTACATAACCAGTTGGTGGTGCGGCAACAACCTCACTAGCACTGAAAGAACTACATACCGCCGTAGCTTCATACATTGGCAATTCATCACTACAAGAGATTAAGAATGCACTAAATAGCGCATAACACATTAATAAAATATATTTCTTCATTACATAACCCTTCCCTAACTATATAATAGATACTAATTTATACATTATCAATTATATTATATGTTAGGACGGATTGCAATTATTCTATATGACGGTTTTATAAAATTCATATTTTTAAAACAATATTTACTTTCTAATGGTATATAAACATGCCACATTGATATTTTATACTTATTGACTTAAAACTATACGTATGCTATATCCATTAATCACTAGAGGTTACAATGCAGCAAGACGCAGAATTATCAGAAGTTGCTTCCGGCAATATCTTAAAAGTATTTTTAAAATTTACTATCCCTAGCATGTTTGGATTTATAGCAATGACATCTGCAAGCTTTGTTGATGCTTACTTTGTTGCTAACTATATTAACAAAACTGCACTTGGTGGCGTCAATATCATATGGCCGATGTATTCATTTGTGTTTGGCGTCGTTATTATGGTTGTTATTGGCTCATCTGTCATGGTGGGTAAATATATTGGCGAAAGCAATAATTCAGCTGCAAGCGATCTATTCACAAAAATCCTTATTATATTAATACCATTTGCATTAATTTTAACTATAACGTGTTTTATATTTAATGTGCCAATATCTAAAGCACTTGGCGCTAATGAAGATTTACTACCCTATGCTAGCAACTACTTAAAGATTTTAGGGCTTTTCTTTCTGTTTATGGTGTTGACACAAGTACTTATGGTATTTGTCAGGATAGATGGTAACCCTTACTTATCATCTGCCGCTGTTATCGTATCTGCATTCGGCAACTTTTTTCTCGATTACTTATTTGTTGCAAAATTAGAATATGGTATCGAGGGTGCTGCACTTGCAACGGGGCTTGCAAACGTGATAGCTGTGTTACTGTTACTATCCCACTTTGTTTTACGGAAAGGTACGCTTAAATTTAAATTAATGGACAATAATTGGAAACCGTTTGGAATGGCTTTATATAACGGGTCATCAGAAATGTTAAGCGAAATGTCGGCTGGTTTTATCGCACTATTAATAAACTGGATAATGATATTAAAAATAGGCACAGAAGGTGTAGAAGCGTTTGCAATAATTAACTATACTATATGGGCTGCAACCATGCTAGCGTACTCTATTGTTGATTCATCCATACCGATGATGTCAATAAATTTTGGCGCAAAAAAATATAATCGAGTAAAAACAATCATAATATACACGATAATTGCGGTATTAATGATAGATGTAACAATTTTCAGTGTATTAACATATTTTCCTGAAAAGATTATTGCTTTTTTCTTAGACCCAGCAGATGTTTATACATTTGGGATTGCGTTAGAGTTTGCATCATACATAAAGTATTCATTTTTGTTAAGTGGTGTAACAATTGTACTATCAGGCTATTTCACAGCACATCAACAACCGCTAAGTTCTGTAATTATTGCCTCAACTCGTGGTTATATAATGCCAGCAATAACATTACTAGCATTACCTCAAATATTTGGCAACGTAGGTATTTTCGTATCGCTGCCAATATCAGAGTTTATAACTTTTATTGTTGCAATATCATTGATGCGCATATACTTAAAAAAGCAAAAGCAAGAGCGCACTATTAAAGTTTAGCCATAAGTTCTTTAATTTTATCAAATGTAGCATCGCTAATATCATGCTCAATTCTGCACGCATCTTCTTCTGCAGTATCAGCAGGCACGCCAATTTTAACAAAAAACTCTGTCAAAGTTTTATGACGCTCAAAAACATCCTTTGCAACCGCTAGACCTTGCTTAGTAAATGTGATGTATCCATCATCATCAACAATGATAAGCTTTTCTTCACGCATTTTTTTAACTGCGATACTAACACTAGGTTTAGAAAAACCCATCTCTTTAGCTATATCAATCGAGCGTACTTTTTGGTTACGTTCTGACAACATAAGTATCGTTTCTAAATAATTTTCCATAGACTCATGCATAGATAACACCTCCCAATATTTTCTATTATAAAACAAAACGTAACATAATACAACATAAATATAGATATAATATCACACTATCAGTTAGTTACAAATAATAGATGGCAAACATTTATTGACATAAAAATATTATTTATGTTAATAAACTTTTATAGCAAAAAATTGCTAACTATTAATATTTATGGAGAAAATTATGAAACTTACAAAAGTTTTAGCTACTATAGTTTTAGTAGCATGTTTTGCAACATCAGCATTTGCTCAAAGTTCTGGGCTAACATTTACGCCTTACTTTACAGGCTATTTCAACATGTTTTACACTCATAGTAACAACTCTGTTGATGGTTTAGTTGATGAAACTATCAACGATTTTGAGTATAGCATATCTTCTGATAGCTATTTTGGTGCTGAAATGACTTATGGTAGGCTATCATCAACAATTGAATTGCAATTTGATAGCGAGTTTATCAGCAATGCATTTTTAACTTACAAAATGGGCAGGACAGAGTCTTTATCGTTTGGTATAATGGATACAATCGCATATTACAATAATTATTCGCAAATTAGTAACGATTGGAACGCATTAATTTATTATGGTGCATTAAACGACACATCAAAACCGATGATTAAATGGAGTGGCTGGGGTTTAAATATTGCAATCGTTTCTGGCGCTGGGTTAGAGGTTAGCGGCGTTGATGGCTCTGTTACATATTTCAATAATATTGTTGCTAGTAACAGCTCTGATTACGATATTTTAAAATTTCATGAATTTGTTCCACGTTTTGAAGCTTCATACGATATTAATACAAGTATGTTTGTAGGTAATGTTTTTGCAAGTTATGCACCATATATATTAGAGTATGAAACATTACAAGGCGAAGATGGCGACACATTAGTAAACACATTTTCTGTCGGTACTGGTGGTCAATTTATTTTTGGCAACTTAACTGTTGATGCTGGTTTATACTTTGGTTCTAACTTATATTTGAGTGACTCTTTAAACGAAGTTGCAGCACCTGTAATGAGTGTAAAATATAATACAAGCGGTGTAGCGACTGGTTTTGATGTAAATGATACAATGTCTGTAGGTGGTGCTATATCTGTTGCGTATTCATTCAATGATATGCTTATCCCATCTATTGGTGCTGGTTATGCAAGTTCGTTTGTAAATGATGCTACATATGAATCTATGGCAGTTTATGCAAACGTATTCATACAAGTTTACGAGTGGTTGCTATTAGCACCAGAAGTCGCATTTACTAAAGATGTAGCTGTAAATATAGCAACACCAACAGCAGCTAGCGATAAATTGTATATTGGTTTTATTACGCAATTTACGTTCTAGTGTAGTAAAATATAATCATAATAACACGCTCATTATGGGCGTGTTTTTCCTACATTCACAAGACAGAAATCATCTTTTATTTACGTTGACAATTATGCATATTTTATGTTAATTTCTTAATAAGCTAATATAAAGCTAATACAATTTAGGAAGGAAAAATTATGAAATTAACAAGAATTTTTGCTACTATCGGGTTAGTAGCATGTCTTACGACACCAGCATTTGCTCAAGAAAACGAGCTAGAGTTTTCACCATTTTTATCGGCTTATTTTAACACTTTTTACACAAGTAGCACTACAGAAACAAATGGCTTATCTTTTGATCCTGTCAACAGTTTTCTCTACAACATTTCACCATCAAGTCTTTTTGGTGCAGAAATGTCTTATGGTGACTTTTCATCTGTAATTGCATTGCAATTCGATAACAACTTCGTTGATGAAGCATCATTAACTTACAACATTTCTGATAGCGAATACATTTCGTTTGGTATTATAAAAACATTTGCACACTATAACAACTATACACAAGTTAGTGAAGATTGGAACGGATTAGTTTACTACGGTGCATTAAACAGTTGGGAAGCAAGACCAATGATTAAATGGAGCGGCTGGGGCTTAAGCTTAGCTATTATTGCAGGTAACGGAACACCAGTTAGTGGACAAGACGACTCTGTTGATTTTTTTGAAAATGAAACAACTGGCATAATACCTTTAAATGTGGGTGATTTTAACTCATTAGAATATTTTAATAGCATCCCTCGTTTTGAAGTAGCTTATGATTTAGAACTTGATATGTTTTCTGCAAAAGTATTTGGTAGCTATGCACCATACTTAGTAACATTTGAAACACTTCAAAACACATCTGGCGATGTACTACTTAACACATACTCTGTTGGTGCTGGCGCACAATTTAACTTAAGTGGTTTCTTTATTGATTTAGGTGGTTACCTTGGCTCTAACTTAGGCTTGACTGATGCATTAGATGATGGATACACGCTACCTACTATGACAGCAAAAGTTGATACTAATGGTGACACTATCGGTTTTGATGTTGAGAATGCCGTATCTATAGGTGCAGCAGCATCTGTTGGATTTGCAATAAATGATATGTTTGTACCAACTGTTGGTTTAGGTTTTGCTCACACATCTGTAGCTGATTTTAACGCTGATTCATTTGCAATTTATGGTAACGTTTATATTTACTTAACTGATTGGTTATTAATCGCACCAGAAGTTGCATACACAAATGTTGTTGAAACTAATGTACTTACGCCTACTACTGGCACAGGTTCTTTACACTTCGGTTTTGTTACAGAATTTTCATTCTAACATCACATAGCATACAAATAATACAACACGCTCTTTATGAGCGTGTTTTTTTTGAAGAAATTAAAACAATACTAGCTATACACAACCACTAAATTACTATCAAAATAATTAAATATACAAAAAGTTAGCTTTATATAACTTTTATATTGACAAACTTAATTTATCTATGTTATACAATCTTTGGTTAGACATAT
>CAYJIW010000008.1:0-13714 GCA_964370335.1 uncultured Deferribacteraceae bacterium | reverse complement strand
GGAGAGAAAATTATGAAACTAACGAGATTTTTTGCTACTATGGCATTAGTAGCGTGTTTTACGACATCGGCGTTTGCTCAAGAGAGTGATTTTGAATTTACGCCATATTTTGCAGGTTATTTTAACACATTTTACACAAACACTACTGCAGAAGCAGCTGGTGTAGCAGGCGATGCAACGTCTGACTTTATTTTTAATATAGCATCATCAACCGTATTTGGTGCTGAAATGTCTTATGGAAACTTATCATCAGTTGTTGAATTACAACTAGACCCTGAATTTATTTCTTTAGCTGTCTTATCTTACAGCTATGCTGATAACCAAGCAATAAGCTTTGGTGTTGATGGCACATTTGCATCTTACAGCAACTTTTCACAAGTTAGTGACGACTGGAACTCGCTTGTAAACTATGGTGCGCTAAATGACAACTCAAGACCAATGGTCAAATGGAGCGGTTGGGGCGTAAACTTTGCAGTAATCGCTGGTGCTGGCTTAGATGTTAGCGGTATTGATTTTGGTGTTGAAGCATTTACTCTATTGGCTGAAGGTCTGGTTACTAATAATTTTTTTACTACTGCAAACTACTATTCAAACATTCCACGTTTTGAACTTTCTTACGATATCGACACACAAGTATTTGTTGGTAGTGTTTTCGCAAGCTATGCTCCATATTTAATGGACTTCACTATGACAGATGCTGATGCTACAACAGATAATCTTTTAGTTAATAGCTACTCTGTAGGTGCTGGCGGACAATTAATTTTAGGTGGTTTAACTGTTGATGCTGGTGTTTACTATGGTGCTAACTTAGCATTATCTGGCTACTTAGATGCTCCAACCCCTTTACTATCACCAACACAAAATACTGCTGGCATTAATGATGGTTTCGATGTTGAAAACGTCACGTCACTTGGTGGTGCGTTATCTGTAGCTTATGCACTTAGCGACACTTTTATTCCATCTATCGGTGCTGGTTACTCTAGTTCATCTTTAACAGAATTTACAAACGAAAAATTTGCAGTTTATGGCAACGTATATATTTACTTAACTGATTGGTTATTAATTGCACCAGAGGTTGCATACACTAAATCAACTGATACTGGTTTAGCTATGGATACTACATCAGAAGGTGCAATCCACGTTGGTTTTATTACTGAATTTGCATTCTAAAAACAACCACTTATAAATTGTATAAACACGCTCATCATGGGCGTGTTTATTATGAACAAATCAAGACAAAATTAGTCTTATATAATCATACTAAAACTACTATTATTATTGAATAAAGTAAAAGTTAGAGTTTTCTAACTTTTTTATTGACAAGTATAAATTATTGAATTATATTCACATGTAGGTTAGACAAAACTAACATTTTAACTAGAGGTAAATATCATGATTCCTGTTACAATTACTGAATGTGGCAAAAAGCAAATAGTTAAACGTATCAACGGTAGAGATAACGTGCGTAACCAATTAGCATGCCTTGGATGCATTATCGGTTCTGAAGTTACTTTGCTTTCTAATTGCGGTGATTGTGTTATGGTTTCTATTAATGATAGCCGTGTTGCATTAGATAAAAATATAGCTAGTAGAATTATTGTATAACATAAATTTGAGGTAAATAATGAAAACATTAAACGATGTTAAAATTGGCGAACAAGTAAAAGTTGTTAAACTACACAGCGATACTGTTCTCAAACGTAAAATCATGGATATGGGTATCACAAAAGGTGTTGAAATTAAAGTAAACCGTGTTGCACCACTTGGTGACCCTATCGAAGTTACTGTTCGTGGGTATGACTTATCTATGCGTAAAAGTGACGCAAAAACTATAGAAATAGAGTATTAAGAGGGTATAAAATGAACTTAAAAATTGCTTTGGTTGGTAACCCCAATAGTGGTAAAACAACATTATTTAACGAATTAACAGGTAGCTCACAATATATAGGCAACTGGCCGGGTGTTACAGTTGAACGTAAAGGCGGTAAACTTAAAGGGCATAAAGATGTCACTGTTCAAGATTTACCGGGTATTTATTCACTTTCGCCATATTCGCCAGAAGAAATTGTCACTAGAGATTACTTAATCAACGACAAGCCTGATGTTATTATCAACATCATTGATGCTACTAATATCGAGCGTAACTTATATTTAACTACACAATTACTAGACCTTAATATACCTATGGTATTAGCTGTAAACATGTCTGACTTGCTTGAAGCTAGAGGGCTTAAAATAGATATTGATGCACTATCAAACGAGTTTGGTTGTAAAGCTATCTTGTTATCTGCCCTAAAAGGCAACAATATTAAAGAATGTGCAGACTTAGCAATTAAGGTTGCACTTGCTAAAGGCGCTTCTAGCAAAAATGTTTTCACTGATGAATTTAACTCATCAATCAACGCTATATCAGAGATTATTAAACCAGTAGCTAAGAAAAATGCATTAACGTACACTGCTATCAAAGTATTTGAGCGTGATGAAAAAGTATTACAAGAGCTCACTCTTAATGTTGATCAAACAAAATCTATCGAAGAAATTATAACTACAGCTGAAAAGAAATATGATGACGATAGCACAAGTATCGTTATTAATGAAAGATATACATACCTTACTAACATGGTATCTAGCGTGCTTACTAAATCTAAAGATATTGGCGACACATTCACTGATAAAGTTGATAAAATTGTTACACACAAAATATTTGCGTTCCCAATATTTGTTGCTGTAATGTTTGCTGTTTACTACATTTCTATATCTACACTTGGTGATTACCTTACAGGATTTACGAATGATGTATTCTTTGGCGAATGGGTTATCCCTGCTGCTGCTGGCTTTTTCGAGAATACTGGCATAGCACCTTGGCTAGCAAGTTTAACTGTTGATGGTATTATCGGTGGTGTTGGTGCAGTACTTGGTTTCGTGCCACAAATGCTATTACTATTCTTCTTGCTTGCGATATTAGAAGAATGTGGCTACATGTCACGTATCGCATTCATCATGGATAGAATGTTTAGACGTTTTGGACTATCTGGTAAGTCGTTTATTCCTATGTTGATAGGCTCTGGTTGCGCAATTCCGGGTGTTATGGCTTCAAGAACAATCGAAGCAGAACGTGATAGACGTATTACAGTTGTTACTACAACATTTATCCCTTGCGGTGCTAAAATGCCTATCGTTGCGTTAATTGCTGGTGCATTATTTGGCGGTGCTTGGTGGGTTGCTCCTAGTGCATACTTTATCGGTATGGCTGCAATCGTTATATCTGGCTTAATACTTAAAAACTTAAAAATATTTGCTGGTGACCCTGCTCCATTTATTATGGAAATGCCACCTTACCATATCCCACAGTTGTTTAGCTTATTCTCTCGTGCTTGGGAGCGTGGTTGGTCGTTTATTAAGCGTGCTGGTACTATCATTTTAGCAGCGAGTGTGCTTATATGGTTCCTATCTAGCATAGGTTTTGAGAACGGTTCTATGGCAATGGTTGACGATATGGATAACAGCTTATTAGCATCAATAGGTAACTCGTTTGCATTCTTATTTGCTCCACTTGGGTTTGGTAACTGGCAATCTGCTGTTGCTACAATTATGGGCTTAGTTGCTAAAGAAGAAGTTGTCGGCGTGTTTGGCGTATTATACGGTGTATCAGGTGATGCATTAGCATTAGTTGAAGAAGGTGCTTTTGGCGAGCTTGGTGGAATTGCAATGCATTTCACAGCGTTATCTGCATATTCGTTCTTGATATTCAATTTATTATTTGCTCCATGTTTTGCTGCGATTGGTGCAATGAGACGTGAGCTTGGCTCTGCAAAATGGACATTGATGGCATTAGCGTTCTTAACATCTTTTGCTTACTCTGTTACATTTATAGTATATCAATTAGGCTTAGTATTTACAGGTGCTGGCTCGTTTGGTATAGGTACAATTATAGCTCTTTTATTAATAGCTTTAATAATTTACTTAATCGTTAGGAAACCTGAAAAATACGGTCCTGCTCCAGTATTAAGTAACTAATAGCGAGGTGCAATATGGCATCATATATTTATGGATTAATTCTTTTTACAATTATTGGCTTAGTTGTTTTCAAAATTGTGAAGGATAAAAAATCAAAAAAATCAGCTTGTGGCTGTAGCTCTGGCGGCGGTTGCACAGGTTGTGGTAACCATTAATTTACCAAACTACCCTCTTAATCGAGGGTAGTTTTTTTATGTTAAAATATAAATTTTGCAATAATCCAACAAAAAATTGTTGAAGACAACAAAGCAATTACACCCGGAACAAGATAACTGTGGTTAATTACGTATTTACCTATTTTAGTAGTACCTGTCCTATCAAAAGACGCACATGCGATTTGTGCAGCACCTGGAACAATAAAAGTAGCACAAGCTGCTGGCATTAACCCAACTAATGTTCCAGCATCTAAACCTAGCTTTACACCTATCGGCATTAACGCTGCAACAGTAGCAGCTGGACTATATATTACCATAGAAAGCAAAAACAATATAACACCAAATAATGCTGGATAACTTTGTAATAAGCCAGAAAATTTATCTTCCATAAGTGGTTGGTAAAAATCGAAAAATGTTCCTGTCATCCACGACAAACCAAATACAGCCACAACACCAATTAACCCAGCTTTAAACACTGAACCTGAATCTAATTTATCAGACGGTATCTTACACACTATCATGATAATAGCAGCAGTTGTAAGCATAACAATTTGTAGCATAATAGGTATAGACATTCTTGTTATTTCTCCACTAGCATTTTCCCAAGCTGGACGAAGTGACGCAACCGAACCCATCGTAATAATAGCAACAATAGCTATAAAAAATATAATAACAGCTGTCAACGCACCTTTTTCAATATTGAGGTTATCAATAGATTTTACCGGTTTTGCAACATATGCACCAGATTTTACACGTTGTTGAAATATTGGATCATCTTCCATTTCTACACCTTTGCGTGACATATAGAAACAACCAACTATAACACCTAAAAAGCAACCCGGTAGAGTTACAGCCAATATAGCAAGAGGCGTTGTGCCTATCCCAGCCGTTATTGCAATCATACCTGCAACAGCAGCACTCATTGGGCTAGCAACTATCCCCATATTAGATGCCATAACTGACATAGACATTGCTCGCTCTGGTCTAACTTTTGCATCCATAGCTATCTCTGCAATTACAGGATAAATCGAGAATGCAACATAAGATGTACCACAAAACACGGTAAAGATAAATACAGTAATAGGACCTAAAAATGTAATCATATCAGGACGTTTACGCAACATCTTCTCTGCTAAAGAAACTAACAAATCAAGACCACCGGCAACTTGCAATATAGTCACACAAGTAATAACCGATACAATAATAAACACTACTGTTGATGGTGGCGAACCAGGTTTCATACCAAATACGAATACTAACACAGCTAAACCTAGACCACCAGCAGCACCAAGACCTATACCAGAAAATCTACCACCTATAGCAATAGCAATAAGCACAACAGCTAATTGAAGAAAAAATTCCATCATATCCCCCTTTCCATTACTACATTAACATTAATCTATAAGTGAAAAAAACACAATTACTTTAACAATTACTTGACATATTTCATAGAGCAAATAATAATAGATTAAATATAGAAGATATCTAATATGAACAAATTAGGTATTTAATTAATCATATTAAGGTTACATTTTAGGAGTAAATAATGGATATTAGTAAAACTATTGCAGAATTGAAGAAAGAAGCAGGATTTAAAGAAAATGTCGGTATGGTACTTGTTCACAATGGCGTTGTTAGGGCAACTTCAAGAAAAGATAAAAAAGAAGTTACTTCTGTCGTTGTTAAGCCAGATCACGCAAAAATTGAAGCTATATGCAAAGAGATGGAACAATCTGAAGGTATCTATCGCATAATTGGCAAAGCTAACGAAGGCGAACTATTTCCGGGTGACGATTTATTATATTTAATTGTTGCTGGCGATATTAGAGAAAATGTAAAAGATACATTTGCAAAATTGCTAGATAGGATTAAATCAGAAGCAGTTATTAAGCAAGAAAACTTAATTGATTAATATAATTAATAAAAAATAACTTGCATATTATAATTATGTGTGTTAGTTATCATCAGTGATTAAAAATTTTAATTAATCATAATATACTTTGTAAAGGGAATTAGGTAATTAGTTTTATTACTAAAAAGCCTAAGCCGTCCAGCGACTGTAAATCTGACGAACGCTATGTTTTATGTCACTGTTTGCTTAAGTAAGGCAGATGGGAAGACTATAGCTACTAGGTTGATGATGAGCCAGGAAACCTTGCTAGTATATCTACTTTAATAGCTTCGGCTAGGAACGGAGGCTCTATATGTCTACTTATTTGTATGGCACTAGGTGTGTCATATCTACGCTTATATGCGTACTCACTTTTTCTCTTTTTTTACCTACTAATTCTTTTGCACAGATGCATTACGATGCTACTGAAGATGTATACGAATTAGAAGAAATTGTCATCACTGGCACAAGAATTGCCAGCAATTTATCACCTGATATGCCGGGCGTAACTATCATCACATCTGAAGATATTGATAACTTACAACCGTCATCACTCACATCGTTATTAAAAACGGTACCATCAGTCACTATCCAAGAAAATAGTGCGGGCAAACTTGCCACTATTAAACTACGTGGAGCGATATCAGCTGGACATACGCTCGTAATGGTTGATGGTGTTGTCATTAACGACCCTAGCACTACAAGTGGAGAAGTAGATTTATCTACAATTTCTATTAACAACATCGAACGTGTCGAAATTATCGAAGATGCTGTCACAACGTCTGTCGGTTTTGGTGGTATGGCTGGCGCTATCAACATTATCACTAAAAGTGGCGAGGGCGAACTATCACTCAACGCTAGCTTAGATGGCTCGCTTGAATTTAACGAATACAGCGCTGGCATATCGCTTGGTGGCAGTAACGATATTTTTAGCTACCAACTATCTTATGATAAGCATTTTGACCACTCTATATCTGCTATTGATGAAAAAATCGCTGGCTCTGACGAAATAGACACATCTGATAGAGATAATGTGTTATTAAAGCTCTCGTTTGAACCTATCCAAAATTTCAAAAATAATTTTGTCTTAAACTATATTAATAGCTATGACGACTTTGATGATAGCTTCGGCAACGCAGACTATTTAACTAGCGATACTAACAGGGTTAGCACAAAATATAGCACTAGCTACAAAGTAAACGATATTTATACACCAATGTTGTCGCTGTACTACGTTTATAGCGATAGATTAAACATGAATAGCAGACCAGTTTATACATTTCCGGGATTTCCAGACCCTAGCGTATTAACTTATTTTGCAGGCGAAGATAACAACCTACTTGCACATACTGCTGGTGTAGATTTCCAAAATAACTTTAATGCACTTGGGTTTATGAAGTTTTCTGTTGGGGCAAGTTACCAATTTAACTCAGTTAGCCAAATAGATAATGGTGGCGTCGATATGAGTACTGGCGACTCGCTACCTAGCGACAGAAAAATAATAGATGATGAACAACTTGAACGCTTAGGAGCATTTGCAGAAGCGCAATTTACGCTATTTAATTCGTGGAATATTTCACTAGCTGGTCGAGTAGATAACAAACTTGATGACACTTTTACGCCAAGCTATAAATTATCAACTGTTTATAACCTTGAATTAATTAAAACTAAGTTTAGAGGCTCTGTAGGCTCGGCGTATAACCCTGCAAGTCTATACCAACTATATGCGCCTAACGGCTGGGGTAACAGAGATTTAGAAGATGAAACATCATTCGGTTATCAAATAGGCTTTAAATCAGAACTATTTAGCGAAATGCTATTTATTTCTGCTGATTTTTTCGATAATAGATACAAAAACCTTATTATTTTTGAAAGTGATCCAGTAACATTTGTTAGCCAATATAAAAATGTTGAATCTGCAAGATCATACGGCGTTGATGTATCACTTGAGTTCTACCCTATCGACTCGCTATTATTACAGGTTGGTTACGCATACAATCATGCGCAAAATGACAAACAAGATGAACAGCTTGCATACATACCAGAACACAAAGTGACTGGTGGTATATTTTGGGAAGTAATTGAAGGATTACATGCTGGGGCAGATTTTGTTTACGTTAGCGAAAGAACTAGCACAAATACTGGGCAATTTAGTTCATTTAACACTATTGATGGCTACACATACTTAAACTTAAACGCTTGGTACTCAATTAACGAGCATATAGATATAATCATTAAAGGTACAAATATCACAAATACTGATTACCAAGAAATATATGGCTACAATACACATGGTGTAAGAGTGTATTTAGGTGCTAGATTTAACAATATTGGCTTATAATACAAAAACTTGTTGCAGCGGTAATAAATCGTTATCGCTGTAGCATAATTTTACGGAAAATATATGAGTAATAACATAACAAATACATTTATAAAATCTGTATGCTTTATCATGATAGTGATATTGCTAAGTTTTATTATGTACAAATTGTTTTACGATCATGGTCTAATTGATAACAACTTTACATCACTGCCGGCTGACAAGGTTGAAATATCATCAAATACACGCATAGTTTCTTTCGGCCCTAGCATTACAGAGCTTATTTATAAACTTGGGCTTGAAGATCAACTTGTTGGCAATACAGAGTATTGTAATTATCCAGAAGAAGCAAAAAATATAACGAAAATCGGTTCACTTTTTAATATTTATTATGAATTACTATTAGCACTTAATGCTGATATGGCAATAGTTTATGAAAATAGTGAAGAACATCATGCAGTCTTAGAAAATCTAGGCATACAATATATCAAAGTAAATCACAACTCAATAGATAGTATAATTAATTCTATAAAATATGTTGGCGATATATTTAATAAAGAAAATGAAGCAAAAGAAATTATTAATGATATTAATAATAAAATGAGCAATATGATGTGTAGCAGCCAACAAAAGAAAAAAGTCATTTATATTGTACATCGTGATGTAGATTTTGGCAGTTCGTCAAATATTACTGTAGTTGGTAAAGATACGTATTTTAATAATATGATTGATATGGTTGGCGGTGTAAATGTTTTTAACAATGCTAATGTTGCCTACCCTATTGTTGATATGGAAGCAATTATCAGAACAAATCCAGATATAATTATTGAAACGTATTTAAAAAAAGAAGATATTAATTCATTAAAAAATAATTGGAAAAAAAATAATAATATATCGGCTGTAAAAAATGATGAAATTCATTTTTTCAATGTTGAAGATTATTCTATACCGGGTCCTAGATTTATTAATGTTATGAGTTCTTTGCATGATATAATATGTGAAGAAAAATAGAGGTAACAATGCTTAGTATCAGTAACGTAAAATATCATACAAGTAATAAAGAAATATTAAACGACATCAGTTTTAAATTAAATGATGGCGATATTTTATCAATCATTGGCGCTAATGGGTCTGGAAAATCTACATTATTGAAATTAATCTCAAATAATATTAAATTAAAGCAAGGCGAAATATTATTATTTAATAAATCTATTGCTAGTTATAAAAATATTGATTTAGCAAAACTAATGTCATACTTACCTCAGCTAAATGATAACTCTATCAACTTAACTGTTGAAAATGTTGTCTTATCAGGTAGATATCCATATTTCTCAAAACTAGGCTCTGTAAAGCAAGCGGATATTGATGTTGTAGAACACATGATGGAGCTAACTGGCGTAAAAGCTATGAGAAATAGAAAAATGTCATCGTTAAGCGGTGGCGAAATGCAACGTGCATTTTTAGCATCTGCACTAGCACAAGAAGCAAAATTAATACTTTTAGATGAACCAACATCTTTTTTAGACCCTAAAAGTGTACAAGAAATATTTAGTATATTAAAAGTATTAAATGAAGAGCAAGGCATAACAATTATTTTAATTAGCCATGATATAAATAATTTATTATTATTAAATTCAAGATTTTTAGGTTTAAAAAATGGTCAAATATTATTTAATAAAAATTATAATGAAATTAATAATGAAGATATAAATAATTTATATGATAATGAATTTTGTTGCATTAATCACCCTACATCAAACAATACTATACAAGTGTTACCAAAGGTTTAATATGAGATATAATTTAACATTATTATTAGTTGCTGTTGCTTCGTTTGCGATAGTTTTATCATCAGTATTTATTGGCACTGATTATAGCCATTATATAAATATTACCGATGAACAGATGAAAGAAATTATCACAAATGTACGCTTACCAAGAACATTAGCTGGCTTTTTTGTAGGTGGTGCGCTTGCAATATCTGGTTTAGTTTTTCAAGCATTATTTAGAAATCCGCTTGCTACACCATATACATTAGGCTCGTCATCTGGTGCATCTTTTGGTATGGCGCTATATTATGGTTTTGGCTTAAATGCGCTACTACCAACAATGATTGGCGCACCTATTTTTACATTTTTTGGCTCATTTTTAACGGTAATATTTGTTAGTGTTGTATCAAAATTTTCACGTGATAATTATATCGTATTATTAATGGGTGTTGCGTTATCATTTATTTTTTCTAGCCTAATTATGTTTGTTCAATATATTACTGATTTACATTTATCACAGCAATTATTACGTTTTACTTTTGGCTCGCTCGACGGTGTTTCATATTCGCATTTATTATTTTTATTTCCAATTTTATCAATATCATTATTCGTTATTGTTGCATTTAGACGTGAAATTAATATGATTTCTATATCAGATGAATTTGCATCGAGTAAAGGTGTAAATATAGATAATACAAAAATAATATTATATTTTACTGTTTCTATAATAGTTGGTGCAGTTGTTTCTGTTGCTGGCCCAATAGGGTTTATAGGCATGATGATACCGCATATTATACGTAGCCTTATCGGTGCAGATAGTAGATATTATATTTATATGACATTTTTTGCAGGTGGCGTATTTTTAACCATTTGCGATTTAATAGCACGTATAATTATTGCGCCTATACAACTACCTGTAGGGATTGTAACATCAATTATTGGTGGAACATTTTTTATTTTTATTTTAATTAATTTATTAATTAAAAATAATAAATTAAATTAGTTTTGATACTGCATCATTAATATCGCCTTGTATAGCAATCGTTTGGTTTTCAATCTCTGTTGGAACGCTTATCTCATCAAGATTTATACATGCATATGTTGCTTGTTTATTATAATTAGTAAGCCTCCAAAATGGATACTTTATAATAGCTGGCGTGTTATACCCTATGCCTAAATCAAGGTATAAAATATTGCTATCTTTAAACTTATTTATAAAAGCTTCGTATGCTTCTGCTGCTTTATACCAACCCTCATCTTGCACAAATGTGTTATCTTTACGCAAGTTAGTAGTCATCGGCTCACCACACTTTGGGCAATATGGTATAAGTTCGCTAGGTATTAACATACCCACTTGTTGCTTATACATTTCCTTTACAATTTCTTCATTATCGTAAGTAGCTTGGTGGCAAGGTGTAGGACATTGCATCAGTCCATAATCCCCTTGTGTGTAGTATAGCCTAGCTTTATCAAACCCTGCACGTTGAAAAATATGATCAACATTAGTAGTAATAACGAAGTATTCTTTTTTATCCACGAGTGATAATAAGTTTTTGTGTACTACAAAATCTGTATCATCATAGCGGTTTACCATAATATGACGACACCACCAGCCCCAGAACTCCTCTAACGTTTTAAAGTTAGTAAACGCACCTGTGTACATATCACGCATACCGTATTTATCGCTAAAGTCTTGAAAGTTATCGTAAAATCGCTTACCACTATAAACATGCCCAGCAGCAGTTGAAAGCCCTGCACCAGCACCAATTACGATTGCATCGGCAGTTTGAATTTTCTCTTTTAATTTGTTAATATTATTTAAGTAATCGCTCATAAATTTCTAAATCAACCTCCTTAAAGACGTTAAATACTATTTTCATATCGCTATTTGTTTCGTTTATACATTGTTTAACTGTAGCGATTGCAATTTCTGCAGCTTCATAGTTTGGGAACATAAACTCGCCTGTAGAAATACAGCAAAAAGCTATTGATTTTACATTGTTTTGCATTGCTATATCGAAACAATTTTTATAGCAACAAGCAAGCAAGTTTTTATGTTTGTCTGTTAATGCTCCATGTACAATCGGCCCTACTGTATGTATAACGTATTTTGATGGCAAGTTATAAGCATCTGTTATTTTTGCAACGCCTGTTTGTTCCTCATGCCCTTGTGCTTTCATAACTTTGTCGCACTCTAAACGCAACTGCACCCCAGCAAACGTATGTATCGCATTATCTATGCACTTATGCAATGGCACAAAACAACCAAGCATAGCGCTGTTAGCAGCATTCACAATAGCATCAACTTGTAAACTTGTTATATCGCCCTGCCACACATAAATATTATCAACTATTGGCTTTAAATCTTGTATAGAAGTAACGCCACGTTCAACAATAATTTCTTTCAAATATTCATCTTGCACGGATAAAAACTCATCACTAATTGGCTGCACATACCTGATATTAACTAATGCACGAAACTGCTCGAATGGTGGCAGATTATCAAGCCCCCTAATTTCGCTACTATGTTCATTTTTTAAGTAATCAATTAAATACGATAATTTATCCATAAATATCCTTTTAATTAAGAGTTTTTATATAGCTAATAAGTTCATCAACATCATTTTGCGTAGTTGACCAGCTTGTACAAAACCTAATCATTTTATGTGTGTTATCAATATTTTCGAAAATTTCAAACGCATATTTTTCAGCAATTTTATCAACAATTTCGTTGCTAAATATTGGGAACTGCATATTAGTATACGAATCTGTTGCAAGCTTGATACCGCATGATTTTAATGCTTCTTTTAATTGTAATGAATAATTTATAGCACTTTTACAAATTGATTGATATAGGTTATCGGTAAATAACACTTCAAACTGGATACCAACGAGCCTACTTTTTGCAATCATTGCGCCACGTTGCTTTATATGGTATGCAAAATCTTTTTTTAAGTTATCGTTAGTTATAACGACTGCTTCACCAATAAATGCACCACATTTTGTACCACCAATGTAGAAAATATCGCTATATTTTGCAATATCTGCTAAATCAAAATCGCACTCTGGCGAGCCTAGTGCATAACCTAGCCTTGCACCATCAATAAATAAGTATAAACCAAGCTTGCTACATATTTCGTATAACTCTTTCAAGTGTTGTTTTTTATATAATGTACCAAGCTCAGTTGGGTTAGAGATATATACCATTGCTGGTTGAACAGTATGTTCCCTGCCTTTATCGCTAAAGTGTGCGTTATGTATGTTGAATATATCCTCAGCACAAATAGTGCCATCGACGCTATCAATGCCTATTATTCTATGCCCTGTCGCCTCCACAGCGCCACACTCATGCACATTAATATGCCCTGTATTTGCCGATATAACTGCTTGGTGAGGTTTAAGCATTGATGCGATAACTGTTAGATTTGTTTGCGTGCCACCTGTAAAGAAATGCACATCAGCGTTTGGTTGGCTACATGCTTTTTTTATTAGTTCCCTAGCGTTGTTTGAATGTATATCATAGCCATATGTATCTGTAGTGTCGCTATTAGTAGCAACAAGT
>CAYJIW010000007.1:7014-36093 GCA_964370335.1 uncultured Deferribacteraceae bacterium | reverse complement strand
AGAGTTCATAACAGTTGAATGATATCTATTTAATAATGAGCCAATATCTACAAGTGATAATGTAGATTTTTCACGTAGTAAGAACATAGTAATACTTCTCGCATAGACAAGATTTTTAGTTCGAGTTTTTGACTTTAAATCTGATAGTTTTAAGTTAAAGTATTCAAGCACAATTTCAATAATATCGTTAGGTGTTAACGCTCTATCACGCTTTACTAGATAATCTTTCAATATTTGTTCAGCAAATTCTTGCGTAACGACGTTGTCATTTTCTATTTGTGCATAAGTAACAAGCCTAGTAAGTATTCCTAACAATTCCCTAACATTAGATGTTTTTGTATTTTCTGCTAAAAAGCGTGTAATTTCTGGACGAACATAAAATTCCATCATATCCAGCCTTTTACGCAGTATAGCCTCTTTTTCATCTGCAGAAGGTGCACCAATATCAACCATCATCCCGCTAGAAAACCTACTTGTTAAGCGTGAGCCAATCTCAGTAGGTAAGTTTTCTGGTATGCAGTTAGATGTTAAAATTATGCGCTTGTCTTTATTGGTAAGTACATTAAACGTATTAAAAAATTCTTCACGTGTTTTTGTTTTATCGCCACCTAGCATTTGAACATCATCGAATAGTAAGACATCTGCACCGTTATAACGCATCTTAAACTTGTCTAAATCGCCACTTTTAGGATTTTTTAAACAGTTGACAAACTCGTTAACATAAAGCTCACCAGTAGTGTATATTATCTTTAGTTTAGGGAACTCAACACGTATCTTATTGCCGATTGCTTGCATCAAGTGCGTTTTACCTAAACCGATGTTGCCATAAATGTATAGTGGGTTTTTAAGTTTATCAAATTGGTTAGATACAGACATACACGTTGCATATGCCATCCTGTTGGAAGGGCCTTCAACAAAGTTATCAAAAGTCATGTTGCTATCAAGTTGTAACACATTGTTGCTATATACTTCCTCGGTAGTTGTTCCTGTATTTGTAGGTACAGCTTTACTAACATTTTCGCTACTATTTTTTGATGCAACTATAATATCAATTTTTACGTTATTGTTGCCCATAGATAAATATTCCTTAAAAACAGTAGTTATCAATTTAAGATAGTTATCCTCTACCCATGTTTTAAAAAACTTATTCGGAGCTGTAAGCTCAATTCGTTCATTTTTTATTTCGCTAATGTATAGCGGTTTTAGCCATCTATCGACATCTGCGCTAGGTATCTGCTTGCTAACCTCAGTAAGTATTGGATTCCATATTGACGAGTTACTCATTTAAGACCTATCCTTAAATTTTTATGTTCAAATTTATGCCGACTTCGTACCCTATACCAAACCTTCTTAAATTACTGTAATCATCAAAAGTTTTGCCATAGTATGATCTACCCATCGGTATAAATCCAAAATAAGGTGCAATAGTCATCACATCTGCAACATTTAAGTTATATTCTACACCAACCGACATTATTTCTGTATAATATTTAGATTGTGCCATCAAAAATGTATCAACAGGCGAAGAACGATAGCTACGGTACTGCTTATGCTCAATATCAAATGTCAATTTTACTGTGTTATACTTATTAAACATTATTCCATAAGCTAAGTTTATGTTCATAACAGGAACGTAAGTTAGTTCAAAAAACTGTTGCTGATTAATGCGCGCATATAAATAAGTTAACGGGAACCCTATTATTAAATTTAAGTTTGGTAGCCCATATTCAAAACGGATAACAGGCAATGGGTAACTATCTAACAACAAGCGTGATGTAGAATAATCTGCTCCTACATACAAATTTAAGTAAAATGGATACATCTGACCATCATAGCCTTCAGCATATTGTGTTATCCTGCTTACAAATAAAAATGCGTAAAAAACATCAATATCAATCGTATTTAAACGTGAAAAAGGCGATGTACCAGCAGAGCCAATACTACCACCAAACCAATGCTTACCCTCTTTATATCCATAACCAGCATAAAATGATAGCATATCATCAATTTCTCTACCATAGATATACTCAAAATCATAAAAAAATTGGTGCGGATCTATCGACACAAAGCTATCAAGTGATACTGTGCTTGCACCGTAAAATTCCATATCTTGCCACTTATAACCGAAGTTTACGCCAGTTTTTGGCAATGTTAATAATGATGCATATGCACTAGCTTGCACTACGCATAGAAAAAATGTAATAAATAGTAATTTTTTAATGGTAATCACCTTTTAGTTTCTAATCTGTATTAAATCGTCTTTAAATTCTATAACTTTTTTATCTAAAATTATCGCAGCAAAACGCACACCAGTATATAAAGCTATACCGTTACTTATAGCGTATTCTGCAACAGGTGAAAATAGTGAAACATTCTCTAGTATAAATCCTTTAGCAGATTTGTACTTATCCAAATGCGCTAAAGATAATTTTTCAGCAGCGATAAACTTATCTGTATAGTTATCAAGCGTTAAGTCGTTAGTGACTTGGTAATGTTTACCATTTTCTGCCTTATTTAGCACTAATGATTTATGTTCGGTGCTATCCATAGCTTTTATTATCATTGTTTCAGATATTTGTGGTAAGTTTTCAAAATCATAACCAAATATCTCTGGCACTATAATTTGTGCAGAAGCCCTAGCAATACGTGACTTGCGTGCAGAAACAGTCGATACAGTATCAGAATAATATGTGTCATGATATAAGCGCTTTACTTCATCTAAATCAAAGCAATAAATATCTTCAATACTCTGAAATTTTTCTCGCTTTACGCAAGTATTACCAACTAACTCTAATGCAGTCTTGCTTTTTACAATGTATTTCCAAGTAGCTTTTATCACACTATCTCTAATATCTAATAGTGTGTGTACAGCTTTTATTGATTTTTCTATCTTACTACTTTTGCCAAACTTTTTACCAAAAGGAAGTTTAGCGATATGGGATTGAATTGTATCAGCTACAAAGTCTGTTTTTTCATACTTAACATCAAATGTGCTACAGCCAACATCAAAAAACTCTGGCATATTGTAAGCTTCGTCAGATAAAAATATGGAATTACTACGAGTTTTGTAAACAGCTGATAAAGCCGAATTAACATCGCCAAAAGTCGTTATCAACGAACCAAACTCGTTTGAAAGTGATATTGTCAAGTATTCAAACAGTATCATCAGTTGCACAGTATAATCGTAATATTGCTCTTTAAAAAGCTTTTCAATATCTATTGTGTGTGCAGATTTACTAATAGCATCAAGAAGTTCATCAATTTCTGCTATTTCAACAGGAAAGTAGCGTTTATTAATCTCGCCAAATTTTTGTTTAGCCTTGATATATAAGTGCGGTGCGTGTGCAGCCCTAAAAACACTATTACCTAACCCGATAGTTGTAAGCATTTTATCAAAGGCTGTCATATTTATGAACACTCTATTGTGTACATTAACTATTGATGGTGTAGATGTTTTAATGTTGCACGAATCAAATATTGGGTTTAGCAAGTTTACTAACTTTTCAAATATTGATTTTGTAACGTATGACATGACTTGTGGCATAAACTCGCCAAAGTAACCGCTAGATAAAATAACACTTTCATCATATAAGTGTGATGCTGGCATTTGATATTCTGCACTGGTTAGTGGGCGTGGCAACATATAGTTGCGCATATCTTGTTTCATTATTGCGTTGTTATCGACTTCTGCAGATTTTATGTACGCGCTATTACCATCAAGACGCAATATTATTTTTAAGTGCGATTTTGCAACAGCTTCGCAGTCGTTCAATGTGCGTATGAGCAATTGAATTTCGCTAAGCTCACCATTACCTTTTAGCACACGTTTAAAATCGCTATATGTATTTTTTAGCACTACAATTTCATTATTATCCCATGTGACATGAAAAAATCCATAATTATCAAGATATTGTGGTAAAGCTGTTATTGTTATCCCGTTGGTGCTATCACCACTATCAATATCTTGACCGCTATTTTGTAGTAAACTAAGTATATCGTTATCCATTTTTTTACCGATTAAATTATTAGCATATCTGCTATCTCTCTATATCTAGAGGCAGCTTTGCCGGAAACATCGTTTGGTAATTCTGGTGCTGGTGGATTTTTATCCCAGTCAAGTGTTTCAAGGTAGTTTCTAACAACTTGTTTATCCATGCTATCTTGTACTTTGCCAGCTTCATACGTTTTTGCAAACCAAAAGCGAGAAGAATCAGGCGTAATAACTTCGTCTATTAAAATTGCTTTACCGTTATACATTCCAAATTCTAGCTTAGTATCAGCAAGAATTATACCTTTGCTGTATGCTATGTTATATGCTTCGTTATATATAGCAAGTGTATAATCACGTAGTTCTATCGCTTGTGCTTCGCCAATAGTTTCGCACATTTGCTCAAAACTAATTGCTTCATCATGCCCTTCTTCAGCTTTTGTAGATGGTGTAAAAATTGGTTGCTCTAGTTTATCGCTTTCTACAAGCCCAGCAGGTAGCTTAATGCCAGATACCATACCAGTTTTATTGTAGTCTTTAAGTCCAGAACCTGTGATATAGCCACGCACTACACATTCAACAGGGAACGGTTTTGCTTTCTTGACAAGCATAGAACGCCCAGCTAAAATATCTTTATATTGGTGGCACTCGCTAGGCATTTCATCAACTTTAGTAGTTATCAAGTGGTTTTCAACAATGTGACTTGTTTTGCTAAACCAGAACTCAGAAAGTTCTGTTAAAACTTGTCCCTTACCCTCAATTCCGTTAGGTAATATAACATCAAAAGCCGAAATTCTATCTGTAGATATAATAAGTAAATGCTCGCCTAGATCATAAATGTCACGTACTTTGCCACGCCCCACAAGTTTTAAATTCGGAAAATCAGTTTTTAATACAATGCTCATTGAATACACCCCTAAAAATAAAAATATAATAACACAAAAATTTTAATATTGTATAACTAATCATATCTTTTTGCAAGTAATACTACAAATTTATTTATAAAAATGATGATGTAGATATTGACATTAGTAGAACATTTTGAAGAATTAGCTTAAAAAAGAACATAAATGTCTTTTTTTACAAAAATATCTTATGTAATTGCTTGCTATTTATATATGAAATGTGATATAGGTGGTGTACGGACAATTATTTTGTTACAATTTGAGGTGACGTATGCCATTAGATGCAACGGATTTAAAGATACTTAATATGCTTATTACGAACGGTAGAACTTCTTATACAGACATTTCTAAAGAAGTTGGTATGAAGCCACCATCTGTTATTGATAGGATTAAAAAGATGGAAACAGATGGCTTGATTACTGGTTACACTGCTAATGTTGATTATCGCAAACTTGGCTATGATGTTGTTGCGTTTGTAGGTGTTACTATTGATAATCCATCACATATAGACGAATTTGAAGCAAACCTTGACGATTTAGCGCCAGATATTGTTGAGTGCTACCATATTACAGGTGAGCATACATTACTGTTAAAGGTGATTACGCTTAATACTAATTCATTAGCAGCTATAGTTAAAAAGTTGCGTGCGTTACCGGGCGTATCAAACTCAAACACTATGTTAGTATTTTCTACTATGAAGGATGGTGTTCTCACTGTTTAATGGTAACCCTAGTGTATGTGTAGTTATACCGGTATATAATAGGCGTTTGATTGTTAAAGATGCTATCGAAAGCGTCCTTATGCAAACGTACAAAAACGTAAATCTTATATTGGTAAATGATGCATCTACTGATGATGTTATCGACCATACAAAAATATATTCACCACGTGTGCAAGTTATCACCCATAATAAAAATATGGGTGTTTCTTTTGCTAGAAATACGGGCATTTCTAATGCAAATACCGATTTTATAGCGTTCCTTGACTCCGACGATATTTTTTTACCAGAAAAATTGCAATATCAAATAGATAGTATTCTATCAAAAAACTTACTAATATCGCACACTAACGAATTTTGGTATCGTGCAGGTAAGTGGCTTTCTAGCGAACGTGTTGAGCGTTATGGTGGCGACATATTTACAACATCGCTTGATAAATGTCGTATGAGTCCATCATCAATGATAATACATAAAAGTGTTTTTGATGATATTGGCATGTTTGATACATCACTAAAAGTGTGCGAAGATTATGAATGGATATTGCGTGCAACGCTAAAATATAATGTTGATTACGTAGAAAAAAAGCTACTAATAAAGCGTGCCATTACTAACGACCAATTAAGCAACATAAAACATATCGAGTCTATACGGTTACAAATATTAGAAAATTTTGCGAAAAACCATCAAGTTCATGATGAGGCAAAATATACTGCACTACAAAAAGAACTTGAGCGTAAAAAGTCTATTGTGAAAGTTAAATAACTATACAGCACACTAGATGGCATTGCATTTTTCTTGTGTAATACTTAACTGTATGATAGCTTATTTATATATATAAGTAGGTGGTGGAAAGTGCAAGTTTTAAAAATCGAAAATTTTAGCAAAAAATACGGCGATTTTGAAGCAGTTACAGAGTTGTCATTATCTGTTGAAAAAGGCGAGATAGTTGGCTTTGTTGGCAAAAACGGTGCTGGCAAAAGTACCACTTTGCGTAGTATGCTAGATATTATTCGCTGTAGTAGTGGTAAAATATCTATACTGGGGCTTGATAGCCATATCGACAACAAAAATATTAAAAGCATGGTTAGCTACGTTCCAAGTGAAGCAATATTTTACGATAATATTACTTGCGAAAAATTATTAAACTTTGCCATGCAGTTCACTACCACAACAAAAGAAGAACTAACTGAACTAGCTAACTATTTTGAGCTAGATTTATCAAGAAAAATTAACGAACTTAGTTTAGGTAACCGAAAAAAAGTTTCACTTATACAAGGGTTTATCAAAAATTCTCAACTACTTTTGCTTGATGAGCCTACTAACGGGCTAGATCCACTTATGCAAAGTAAATTTTTCAACTTAATACTTAAAGAAAAAGCTAGGGGTAAAACAATTTTTCTATCTAGCCATAATTTATCAGAAATTGAAAAATATTGTGATAAAGTTGCAATAATAAAAGATGGTATGCTAGTTGACTACTTTGATATAGCAGATATTAAGCAACGCCATAAGCAAGTTGTAACATATACTTTGAAAGGTGGCGAAACAGTCAGCTTTGAGTTGAATGAAGATATTAACCAGTTAATCGAAAAGCTTAGCAAACTGGACTTAGTTAGTTTAGAAATTGGCACTAACACAATGGAAGATGAGTTTTTTGGCTATTATGAAAATAGTGATGAGGTTAAATCAAAATGAAAAATATAGAGCTAAAAAATATCATAAAACTTTTCAAATTTGACTTATATATCAACAGGAAATATATAGCAGGTTGGAGCGTCGCTATATTTTCAGTTATGACACTTTATATGATATTGTTTTCATCCGTGCAAGAGATGGCGCAAGTAAAATTTGACATGATGCCAAAGGAACTATTGCAGTTTGTAGGTATGGATGATATGTCAAGCATGTCTGACTATACAACTTATTACGGTATGATTTTTTCGCTAGTGCTAGTTGCAATTTCTGTATTTGCAGCGACATTTTCTGCCAAACTCATCACTAACGAAGAAAAAACAAAATCAATCGAGTTTTTAATATCGCTATCTGTCAGTAGGGAAGAAATATATATCGCAAAATTTGTTACAAGCGTGATTTCTATTGTTATCATTGTTGCATGTGCAGTAATTTCTGCAATAGTTTGTGGCATAATAAATGGTGGCGAAACATTTAGTTTAGCAAAAATTGTGTTATCGGCAAAAGTTAGTGGCTTTTCACCATTTTTATTTGGTGGTATAGCTATCATGCTAGCAGGAATAAATCCTAAGTTGGGTAGTGGCGCTATCGCATCATCAGTAGTGTTTGCAAGTTACATGCTTGGATATTTAGGCGAGTTATTAGGAGCGAATGGAGAACTATTGACGTATTTTTCGCCATTTATCACATTGAATGTTAAAAATGTTATTGCTTCATCGCCAAATGTTATAACTGGTATAGCGATATATTTTTTAGTTTATGTAGTTGCAATTGTTGTAGGTTGTATCGCATATAAAAAACGTGATTTGCAAGTATAGCTACTAAGATTTTACTTCGTATCAAGCATTTTTGATAAATCGTCATTAATTTTTGGTAGTCTAGTATATAAAAACACCACACTACATAGCATAATAGATAAACATATCAAAAAAGTAGGTCTTGCACCAATAATATCAGCCAAAATGCCCGCAATAAATATTCCTATTGGACCCATACCCATATTGCATATTATGTAGATACTTATTACCCTACCTCGTTTATCTTCATCAGCTATTGATTGTATTAGTGTGTTTGTACTAACAAATGCACCAATAAGCCCAAACCCAGCAGGTATTGTTAGCAATATTGATAACGCAGGTATAGTTGAAAATGTAAAAAGTGTCATGAATAATATAAATATTGACGAGCATAGCCATATTGTACGTGGCAGATTTCTTATAGACGAGCGAGAGCCTACAAACAATGCTCCAAAAACAGCCCCAAACCCTACACCACCCATCAAGTAGCCAAGCAGTTTAGAGTTACCACCTAAAATTTCTTGCGCAAATATAGGGAACAATATTGTATAAACGTAGCCAAAAAATGCGAACACTACTAAGTAGCTAAATACAGATCGCAAAATATATGACTCACCAACATATTTTATGCCATCAATAGTAGATTTTATAGGGCTATCGTTGTTTTGTACAACTTTGCGTTCCCTAAACTTCATTTTTGATAAAATTATAGCAATAGGTAAGTAGCATAATGTAGCAATAGCGTAGCAAACAACTTCGCCAAAAAAGTAAATAATAACGCCAGCAAGTGCAGGACCAACAAGCCTAGATGTATTAAAAACCATAGAATGTAGCGAAACAGCACTCTTTAGTTGTGCTTTGTTATCAATCATTAAGACAACAGAGTTTTGCCTAGTAGGTAAATCAATAGCTGTAATTATCCCAAGTGCAAAACATATGACTAATAAATGCCAATATTCTGCAATATTTAATATTAGTAACAAAAATAATATGCTATTAGCAATCATTGAAAAAATTTGTGTTGCGAGGAGCGTTTTTCTATTATCGTGTTTATCAATCCATGTACCAACGAATAAACCAAATAAGAATATTGGCACATTTGTTGTAAACTCTAGCAACCCAACTTTAAATGCAGAATTAGTAAGTGTATAAACAAGCCAAATATTAGTGAGTCGTTGCAACCATAAACCTGTGAGTGCAACAGATTGACCAAGTAAAAAGTTGCGAAAGTTTCGTGATTTTAACGCAGAAAAAGTTGCTGGGTTAAGGTGTAAGCTAATTTGCATTTTTTTGCCTTTTTATATCGTATGGTATTTCGCAGTTTTCAAACCTGCCCGGATTATAACTACAATCAAATACAGTACAATTATCGTATGGGTATCTTCGCTTTTTCATTGTATCAAAGACATAGTTTATTGTATTGTTATCGTCATCTTTTTCTACTGTTGTAACCCAATATTTGACAAAATTACCATTACATACTAATATAGCAGAGCCGTATTGTGACGCTTCATAAGGTGTGAGTGCCAAAAAAAGTGGCGATGCTAATATAATTAGTATTGAAAATATTTTATACATAAACTATCCTATTAGTTATGATATAACAGCAAATTTGCATTTGCAAGAGTGAATATGAAAAAAATAGTTTATCTTTTAATGATTTGTGGCTTATGTGTTAATGTATATGCTCAAACAAGAGTTGAAGAACCTGTTGAACCGCAACCGCCTGTCGATGTGGAAATCGACGAGCCTTATGTACATTTTGACGAATACGCACACGAAAACTTGAAAGAGCCAGAAATTTTAGAATTTCCTGATGATGTAAGGGTGCAAGAGTACGAACCAAACTTTGACGAGATGGAACCAGCGGAATTTGAACCTGACATTAGGTTGAGAGAACCAATGGTGCCAGAACCATTGCCATTGTTATTAGAGCCACGCCTTAATATACCTGTTGCCGAATGCCCAAAGGGCATGAAGTGTGATTAATACGTTAGCGTAATATCAAATACTTCTGATACACCAGAAATTATCATACTTACACCAATCGCAATAATAAAAACTTTCATTATGCGTGCCATTACAAATAAAACAAGATGACCTGTCAACTTCTCGATAGCTGGACCTACAAAAAATAGAAATCTTATAGTTGAAAAAGCAATAAGTGTAGCAATAAATGTTAATAATAGCCCTAAATCACTAGAAAATACTATCACCGTAGAAAGAGTACCCGGCCCAACAAGCATAGGAAACGCCATAGGCAATATGCTATGCTTTATAAGCTCATCTTCATCTTCGTTTTCGTTAGTAGTTGTTGGTGCTTCTTTATGTGGAAATAATAAGTTATATATCCCCATTACAATAAGTGTTAAGCCGCCAGCTATCCTTAAATCTGCAATATGGATACGGAAAAGATGTTCCATAATAAACGGACCAATAATTAAGAATATAATAACGATAATTAGTGCAGTAAGTGTAATTATGCGAAATAACTTTTGCCTAGTTTTTGCACCTAAATCATCTGTCATTTCAAGAAATACTGGTAAGTTACCAAAAGGATTCATAACAGCAATCAATGCCATAGCGGTTACAAGTATCTGCCCAGTTTGTGAAGTTAAAGATTCTAACATATATGCTCCTAGCAAATTAAATTAAAACTTGCTAATAAATTTATTAAGTAATAATATTGTATAGCAAATTATTTAAGGAGTGTAAAATGAAAAAAGTTATTGAAAGCAATAAAGCACCAAAAGCTATCGGCCCATACTCTCAAGGCATGGTTATTGGCAACTTGATTTTCACATCAGGCCAGATACCACTTCACCCAGAAACAATGGAAATGCCAGAGGGAATAACAGCACAAACAGAGCTTGTATTAAGCAACTTGCTAGGCGTGCTTGAAGCAGGCGGAGCAACTAAAGAAACTGTTGTGAAATGTACAGTATTTTTAAAAGATATGAACGACTTTAACGCAGTAAACGAAGTTTATACAAAGTTTTTTGAAGGTTGTGTTTATCCAGCAAGAACTTGTATCGAAATTGCTAGGATACCAAAAGATGCATTAGTTGAAATTGAAGCTATTGCAACAATAGCATAGTAATAATATAGGTTGCTTTTAATTAAGCAACCTTACTTATTATCATGTTGGTATTTTAAGCCCCAATCTTTTAACGCTTCAAGCACAGGGCGTAAACTTTTGCCAGTATCTGTTAATGTATATTCAACACGTGGTGGCACTTCAGCATATACTGTCCTAATTACTAAGCCACATTCTTCCATCTCTCTAAGATGCGATGTTAAAACCTTTTGGCTAATACCATTGATAGCCTTTTTTAATTGCCCAAAACGCTTTGTGCCATCCATCAAATCACGTAAAATAAGACCTTTCCACTTGTTGCCTATCAAGTATAATGTTGTTTCAACAGGGCATGGACGTAAATATTTAGACATAAAACACCTCATAGTTTCAAAATGATACTAACAGCGTATCACATACTATTTAATAAAACAAGTGAAATTTGCAACGATATAATGTAAGGTATAGTTGTGAGGCAATTATGAACCAAGAGCAGTTTGGCACACAGCCGATAAAAAAGTTATTCGTTAAAGTAGCCATACCAAGTGTTATTACAATGTTGTTTGCATCAATACATATTGTTGTCGATGGCATTTTTATGGGCAAATATATTGGTAGCGATGCACTTGCTGCTGTCAATTTAATTATGCCATTTATGATGATACTATTTGCGTTAGCAGATTTGGTTGCGTCAGGTTCAAGTGTGCGTATTGGTGTGCTTTTTGGCGAAAAGAAAGATGCTGATGCATCACGTATTTTTTCAGCAAGTGTGTTGTTCATATTTGTGTTTACGCTATTGATGTCATTTTCGTTACTTTTTTTCTCAAAGCCAATGATATTTGCGTTAATAAAAGATGAAAATTTAGCACAAATGGCATACGATTATGCAAAAGTGTTTATTCCATTTATTCCTTTAATTATCCCGTTATTTGCTTTTGATAACTATTTATTAGCATGTGGCAAGCAAAAGCAAAGTATGTGGATAAATATCGGCGTATCTATTTTAAATATTATATTAAATGCATGGTTTATAACTTATTTAAGATTGGGTATTGAATATGCAGCACTATCAACAGCTATAAGCATGATGATGGGTACAGTATTATGCGTGTTACCATTTATTATGAAAAGGCTTTCATTAAAATTTGTTAAACCTGTTATAACATTTAGCGAGTTAAAAATGATTGTCTATAATGGTAGTTCAAGCTTTTTTGGCAGTATCGCTTTTTCAACAATGGCTATTGTTACTAACGCGTTTTTGTTACATCTTGGTGGAGCGGTAGCGGTTGCAGCACTAGCAATTGTCGTATATATCGAGGCGATGTTGATGCCTGTTCTAATGGGCGTAGTAAATTCTGTTCAACCAGCAGTCAGCTATAATTACGGCGCAAAAAAGAATCGTAGAGTAATACTGATATATAAGTTAGTTTCGCTCGTATCATTTTTAATAGTTATTGTTGCTGTATTTGTAATGTTCTTAATCCCTGAACAACTCGTTAGCTTATTTGCAAAAGAAAACGATGCAGAAATCCAACAGCTTGCAAAAGTTGCTATTTTAATATACGCACCGCAGTATTTATTTGTGTGGTTTAGTATAGTTTCAAGCTCGTTTTTAACAGCGCTTGAAAAGCCTGCCCAATCTATGATAATAATGATGTTAGATTCTGTAGTATTTCCGCTAATATTAATGGTGATATTATCAATGGTTATGGGCGTAAAGGGAATTTTCTTAGCACAAACAATTGGTGCATTTTTAACATCTATCGTTGCATTTATATTATGGCGTAATGTAGAAAAGCAACTAAGAAAGGTTTAAGAGGTCAATATGAACATAATAATCAGACATGAAGAAGAAAAAGATTTTAAACGAGTTGAGTCGATAGCACGTGATGCGTTTTGGAACTTATATTTTCCGGGAGCACATGAGCATTATGTAGTGCATAAAATGCGTACACATAAAGACTACATAAAAGAGCTATCACATGTTATTGAAGTTGATGGCATTGTTGAGGGTGCAATATTTTATACCCACTCAAAAGTTATCAATCAAGATGGTAGCGAATTTAAAACAATTAGCTTTGGACCGATGTTTATATCGCCAGATTATCATAGAAAATCGCTTGGTAGAAAGCTAATATCACACACGTTAGAAAAAGCTAAAGAAGCTGGATATTTAGGCGTATTGACTTTAGGTTATCCTTATCACTATGCACCTTATGGCTTTGTTGGCGGTAAAAAGTATAGCATCTCTATGGGTGATGGTAAATATTACACAGGGTTGCTTGCACTACCTTTGCAAGATGGTGCATTTGATAATGTAAATGGTTATGCAATGTTTTCAGATGTGCTAGATGTAACAGAGGAAGAAGTTGCAGAGTTTGAAAAATCACTACCGTATAAAGAGAAAAAAGTTGAACCAAGCCAAGCAGAATTTGAAAAAGCATGTATCGAGGAAGATGTCTAAAGTACTAAAAAATATTATATAAATAGTTAAACTTGATAATTTGTAAACTATATGTTACAATGTGTGATTATCATATAAAAGTTATAATAATTTCTACACAAACAAGTTAGTTGTGTGTACAGAGCTGGATGTCTTAATATGTTTTCAAAAATTAGTAATTTGTTTAAAAAAAGCGAACCGCTGTTTGAAATTGTCAATGATGATTTTGCATCGGATAGCGAAGAAGAACGTGAGTGGAAAAAGTCATACAAGATTGCGTTTGACAACAATAAAAAGTATGGAATAGTTACTCCAAATGAAGAAATTGTCGTGCCGTTTTCTTACGAAAGTATTACAAGCGTTTTTTGTGATGTCGCTATCGCAAAACTTAATAACCTATATGGTATAATTAACACCAAGAACGAAGTGTTGGTCGACTTCAAATATAAGTACCTTAAACGTAACGATTACTTTTTCATGCTTGAAAATGATAATCGCAGAAAAGGCATACTTAATATTGATTGCACAGAAATATTGCCAGTAGAGTACGAATATATTTTTGTATCACAGCCTGAGTTTAAGCGTATATTAGCACGTAAAGGCGGCTTATATGCACTGTTTGACTATACAGGCAAAAAAATAACTGAACATAAATATCAAGATATTGTTCAACGTGCTTATAAAGAGCATGGCAATTTTGGAGTATGTCTTAATGATAAGTATGGCGTTATAAATTCTGATGGTAAAGAATTAATACCTTTTGAATTTTTAGATATTAAAAATATTTTCGATGATACACTAGCAGATGTACAAATAACTACTCGTATGCGTGGGTTATTTAATACTAAAAAAGGTAAAGTCGTTCATGAATATACCGAAATGGCTACAACAAGAATGCACACAAACAACTTGTTTGTTGTAAAAGTCAATAACAAATGGGGCGCAATAGACAGCGACGGTAACGTGGTTACACCTTTTGAGTATGACAACGCCAAAGATGTTGAAAACAGCCTAAAATAAATTACATAAAGGCTGGTATAAGATTATTTATATCAGCCTAATCTATATTTTGTCCATGTGTTAAGCACGTTGAGGGATTATATTGCCTAAGGTTATCAACAGGGCTAGTGTCTTCTATATAGTTACGCATAATGTTAATTTCATTGACATTTATAAGCCCAGCTAGTGCTTCAACATTTCTAATTTCGTTATCGTCTAGCGATAATTCTTTCAAATTAACTAAATTTTTAAGTGGTGTTACATCAACGATTTTATTATGATATAATTTCAAAATCTTTAAATTAGTTAATTTTTCAAGCGCAGATATATCGCTGATGTTTTGCTGATAAAATAGTATCTTTTTCAGTGAGGTAACCTCTTTTAAGCCCGAAATATCAGTTAATGTAGGTATATTTGTTGTGCTTTGCACGAGTATTTCTTCAAGGTTTCTAAGCTCTGATAAAAAGTCTAAATTTGTAACATCCAAGTAAAGTGTAATAATCTTTAATTTTGATAAGCCATTAATCCATGATAAATCAGGAACAATGTTGTTATCGCTAGATAGAAAAATTGTTTCTAAATCTTTCATGTTGCCAAATACGCTTAAATCAGTAGTATTTATTTCGCTAATTGAGAGCGATTTAAGTTTTGTTGCATTTCTTAAGCCATCAACATTGCCGCTAATCGTAGTGCCCAACACTTCAAGGTTTGTTAGTTTTTCAAATATATCAGCGTTTTTTAGTGTCATCCACGGTGTTATAAGTTCTTTTAATGCTGTTAGGTTACTAATTACAGAGACATCTTTTACTTTATTTAAGCACAAATTTAATTTACGCAAGTTTACCATCTTACTTAATGCAGATATATCTTTTAATTTATTTTCCTGTAAATCAAGTTCTTCAAGTGCTTGCAAATTTTCGATACCATCAAGTGTTTTTAAATTATTTCGCTCAAGTTTAAGCACTTTTAATTTAGTCAACTTCTTTAATGGTGCTATATCAGTAATTTTATTTAAGCTTAAATCTAATTCTTCAAGCTCGACTAGATCAGCAAGTGGGCTGACATCTATTATGCGTTTTGTGCTTTCATATAGATGCAAATGTTTTAACTTTGTAAGCCCTTTTAGTGGGCTTAGGTCTTGCATGTTTACATGTGAGGCATCTAGTGACTCAAGGTTTATCAATGTTGCAAGTGGCGAGTTATCTCTCAGCTTAACATCGTATAGGTCAAGCGATTTTAAGTTAGTGAAGTTAGCAATTGGCGAAATATCTTTAACTAATGTATCACTAAGCGATAAATGCTCAAGGTTAGTTAGTTTTGCAAGCGGTTTAACATTTCTAATATCGGCATAGTTTAGTTCCAAGCGTTTAAGAGAAGTTAAATTTGATATAAATTTTATATTCTTAATTGTACAATATCCCAAGCTTAAATCTTCCAGATTACTCATCTCTGCAAGCAAGATATAGTCATCAAATTCAGTAGAATCAAGATTTAACTCTTTTAATTTTTCTAGATTTTTGATTGGCGATAAATCACTCGCTTTACAGTTATATAAATCTAATTTTTCTAAATTTACTAAATTAGATAATGGCGATAAATCTGTTATTCTTTTGTTTACGCCAATGTTTAAATCTTTCAAAGTTATCAAATGTGAAATGGGTGCTAAATCGCTAACGTCGTTAAACATTAAATCTAGCTTTTCTAAACTTTCAAAATGTTTTAAAAAGCTAATATCTGTAATTTCATTATCAACGCCATTGAATTTTAGCGCTTTCATATTTTTTGCTTCGTCAATAGTAAATGTTTTATCTAAAATTGTTATTGTATTGCTCATTTTCCTAACCTTATGGCTTATATATAGTTGGAGAATTTACTTTTACATTTGGTGTGCCAGCTTTATAGCGATATTCAATCCCCGTGTTTAATTGTGTAATATTATTATTTAGCTCTTGTATAGTTGCTAACTTTGTAGCGTTAGTGTTGCTAGCTGTGTTGCCAACTCCATATAACGATGCGTTATTACTAACAAAATAGTTTGCTTTTAGAGTGCCAGCGCCACTACTATATCCAGCAAATCCGCCAACACGAACACCGCTATCTTTTGTAGTGATTTTTACATTGTTTGTGTAAGAGTTTGTTATTGTTTCTGTGTTATAGCCAACAAGTCCGCCAATATTTTTATCTGCATTTGATGGTGTAATTGTTATATTGTTTGCATACGAAGCTTTGATTGTACCATCATTTGTACCAACAAGACCGCCGTTATATGCACCACTTATTGTCACATTATTTGCGTATGATGCTGTAACGCTACCTTGGTTATAGCCAGCAACTCCGCCTGCTTCTGTAGCGCTATCAACGGCTTTGATTGTTGCGTTATTTATATAACTTTCAATGATTGTACCTTGATTGTAGCCAACAATACCGCCAGTACGTGTAGCTTTATTTACTCCCTTGATTTCTGCATTATCTACATACGACGCTATAATCGTACCAGCATTATAACTAGCGATACTACCAACGGCGCTACTTCCAGATATGTTTACTTCTATCAAGCCTAAGTTTTTAATAACGCCACCAGTCATGACATAACCAAATAGCCCTTGATTTTCAGCGACAGTATTTGTATTCAATCCACTAATTGTATGGTTATTACCGTCGAATGTGCCTTTATATTGGTTTGTAGAGTTGCTTATCGGTGTCCACTGTTGTGTTTGGTCGAGTATGACATTATCCATTAATAATGCATTTGTGCTTGCGTTACCAGAGTTTACATGATTGCGAAATGCAATTAACCCATATGCGTTATATATTTCCCATGTTCCGTTGCTAGCAACTTTATGACCTACAGGCTCAGGAGTTTTGTTGCTATTATTTGTCATTATTCCAGCAGGTGCAGGCATAGCTCCTTTTAGCATACCGCTAGGTGCATTACCGCCAAACATTGTTGGAGCTGATGTTTTGTTTATAATATTGTGCTTATAATTAGTATTGCTTAAAGCTTTGTTCATAGTAGCAACTACGCTATTTATGCCATCTTTTGATGAAACACGTACTGCATTATCGTTACTAGCAGAAGCACCATTTATACCAACACCAAAGAATGTTGTATCATCGCTAACAAAGTAGTTTGTAGTGATTGTTCCATCAATATTTTCACCAGCTATACCGCCAGAGTATGTCAATTTTTCTGCTGATTTTATTGTAAGGTTTTCTGTATAAGAGGCTTTGATTTCGCCTTCCCTATTGCTACCAACGATACCGCCAAAAACAGTATCACTATCCCTTGTAGAAACTTCTGCACCATCGACGTATGATGCAATAATTGTTCCGCCACTATTAATGCCAGTGATACCGCCAACATAAGCAATCTTAGCTGCTGCCATGATTGTTGCGTCAGTTACATGTGATGATGCTATTGTACCGAGGTTAAATGCAACAAAACCGCCAATACTAGCGTTATTGCTTGTTGCTATGATTGTTGATTTATTTACATACGAGTTTGTGATTGTGCCAGCATTAAACCCAGCAATACCACCAACATTATCACTAGCTGTAACGCTTGAGTTTATTATGCCAACGTTTTTGATAACTCCATCGCTACTAACACGGCCAAACAAACCTTGAAACTTGGCAGCTGAATTATCAATAAATAAGCCGCTAATTGTTTTGCCATTACCATCAAAAGTTCCATTGTATCTGTTATTATTATTGCTAATAGGCACCCATTGTAAAGTGCTATTAAGCGTAATATCATTAATTAATTTTGCGTTTAGAGATAAGTTATCGCCACCCTTGTTGACTTGGTCACGAAATGTTTTCAATCCGTCAGCGTTATAAATTTCCCACGTACCATTATTGATATTATAACCATTAGTGGAGTTGTTTACATCGCTAGCATAAACACTTGTTGCTATCAGTAATATACAAACTACTGATAAAATAAGATTTTTTAATATTTTCATATGGCAATCCTCAAATTTAAACTCTACTTAATAATCTATCACAGTAGAAATATATTTCAAGAATAAAAACTTGCAAAAAAGACATGTACACATTAAAGAAAATGATGTAACACTTGACGTTACAACGATATTGTGTTAAATAACGTAATAACTAGGAGTAATTATGCAAGTTACAACACGTTTTACAATAGCTATACACACAATGATATGCATAGCACACTTTAGCGAGAAGCGAAAAGTTACATCTGATTTTATCGCGTTAAGTACAAACTCTAACCCTGTAGTTATCCGTAGGATATTGGGGCAACTAAAAGCGGCGGAGCTTGTATCTGTCCGTGCTGGTGTTGGTGGTGCTACACTTACACGTAGCCCAGAAGATATAACTTTATACGATATATTTATCGCTGTTGAGGCAATTAGTAACGATTTTTTCAACTTTCATGAAAATCCAAACTGTAATTGCCCTGTTGGAAAAAATATCCATACTGTGCTTGATTGCCACCTTAGCGAAATACAAAACGCTATGACTGAAAAAATGAAATCGATAACATTAGCTAAACTATTGATAGATACAGAAGAATTCTTAGAGCAGTAAAACTACTGCTCTTTTTTTTAAATAAATTCTGTTGTAACTATTGACATTACAACCAACCTGTGTTAGATTTAAGTTGTAACTAAGATGATTACAACAAAGGAGAACATCATGAACATTATCGAATTATTAAACAAAAGGTATTCTACAAAGGAATTTGACGCATCAAAAAAACTTACTAAAGAGCAACTTGATACGTTAGAAACTATTTTACAAATGTCTGCATCATCTACGAATGCACAACCATGGCACTTTGTAGTAGCATCTACTGACGAAGGTAAAAAGCGTATTGCAAAAGCTGCGCAAGGTTTTTTCTCTTTCAACGAGGCAAAAATATTAAACGCATCAGCTGTTGTTGTTTTTGCAGCTAAAGAATATATTAATGAAGAATACTTGCTGCATGTATTAGCGAAAGAAGAAGCTGATGGCAGATTTCCTCAACCAGAGTTTAAAGATCAACAACACGGCGGACGTTCGTTATTTGTTGGCTTCCATAAATACGATTACAAAGATGCACAACACTGGGCAGAAAAGCAAGTTTACTTAAACCTTGGCAACTTTATGCTAGGCGTTGCAACTATGGGATTAGATAGCATTGCTATGGAAGGTGTAGATTTCAAAGTGTTAGATGAAGAACTTGGCTTACGTGCAAAAGGGTTTACATCTTGTGTTGTTGTACCTGTTGGCTACCATGCAGAAAGCGACTTCAACAAAGATTTACCAAAATCACGCTTACCAAAGCATGAAATTATTGACAGAATATAGAACATACCATTACATAAATATCGACATTAAAGGCGGGTTAAACCGCCTTTAATCATATCTACAAACAAACTCAAGTTTTTATTTTAATTACAATCTATATGTGTTATATAATGTTATACATATAAGGGGTATCACATGAAAATAATTACACCAAAATATTTAGCAGAAAATAAGGGGCATTACTCGGCAGGCATTATATCTAACGGTATGTTATACATTTCTGGGCAACTATCTATTGACCCAGATACTAGGCAAGTTGCAACAGGTGGTATAGAGGAGCATACGAAACTTGCACTATCAAACCTTGATAGAGTATTAAAAGAGGCAAATGTAGCACGCAACAAAGTTGTGCAATGTCGCATATATATTGCAGATATGGCAGATTGGGACAAAGTTAATGCAATATACGCAGACTTTTTTGGTAATCATAAGCCTGCACGTGCAGTTGTTCCAACAGGTGAGTTGCATTTTGGCTGTTTAGTAGAAATTGAAGCGATAGCAGAGGTATAGATATGAATTATATTTGTTCAGAATGTGGAGTAAAAGAAAGCGTAACTACTAGAATGCCTAAGTGTGATTGTGGCGGACTATGGAAACTAGATTTTAAACCTAAGAAATTTGATTTAAACCTAATTGATAAAAGTGCTTGGAATATTTTTAGATACCGTGAGTTTATGGCTATTGAGGGCGAGCATTGGCGTGATATTACGCTTGGTGAGGGTATGTCACCTATCGTAAATTTTGATGAAAATGTTATGCTAAAAATGGACTACATGATGCCAACGCTATCGTTTAAAGATAGAGGGGCAGTAATGTTGATTGCTCATTGTAAGTCTATTGGTGTTGATAGTGTCGTGCAAGATAGTAGCGGAAACGCAGGCAATAGTGTTGCTGCATACGCTGGCAAGGCTGGTATCAAGTGTGAAATATTTGTGCCAGAGGGTACATCAGATAAAAAAATCAATATGATAAAAGCACATGGTTCAAGCGTGACAATTACGAAAGGTACACGTGATATGTGTGCAGATGCTTGCCGTAAAAAAGTTACGGAAGATAATATTTATTATGCAAACCATGTTTATAACCCATTTTTCTATGAGGGTACAAAAACATATATTTATGAAACATACGAACAACTTGGCAGAATTCCAAAAAATGTATTTATCCCACTAGGTAATGGTACATTAGTTATTGGTGTAGTTAAAGCGTTGGAGCATTTGCTTGAGTCGGGTGTTATAAAAGAGTTCCCACAAATATTTGCGGTACAAAGTGAGCATTGCGACCCATTCTTGAAAGCTTGGTTAAATAAATCAGACGAACCAGCAAAAGTTACTCCTATCCCAACACTTGCAGAAGGTATCGCTATTGGCGAGCCTATGCGTGGTAAAGAGATTTTAGAGTATATTTATAAATATGATATGAAAGTTATTTCAATAAACGAAGATGGTATTTTACCAGCAAGGGAAGCATTAGCAAGAAAAGGCGTATATTGCGAGCATACAACAGCAGCAACATATACAGCATATCTTGACTATTGCAAAGAGCATGGAACATTAGCAGATACGCTAATCCCTATGTGTGGCGCTGGATTAAAATCTGATAAGTAGGGAGTTAGATAAAATGAGCAAAGAAGCAACTTTTTTAAAGAATAAATTATTGGAAGATGAGCATATCATTTGGCGAGCTGAGCAACATAAGATTTTTTGGTTTTCGCCAATCATGGTAATCTTGATAACTATATTGTTTGTAGGGTTAAATACTCCGTTTGGTATGGCGTTAATTTTATTGGGCATTGCAATGATAATATCTAGGAACAAAGCAGAGTACGTTATCACTAATAAACGTGTGCTTATTCGTCGTGGTGCGTTTACGTCATATATTGACGAATTAAATAATGATAGTATCTCTACTGCATATGTATTATATCCATTATTGGGTAGGATATTTAAGTTTGGCAACGTCATAATTGTAGATAAAGTTGAGGTACGTGGACGTAAAAGAAAGCTAAGATTTTACTATGTAAAAAACCTTGATACGCTAAAAACACATCTACTAGATATAGTGAAAAAGGAAAAAATAGAGGAATAAGCTATCTACCAGCTTGTGATATTTGCTCTAGCTTTACAGATAATACTGATGACACACCAAACTCTTGCATAGTTACACCGTATAAAGAGTCTGCCGCAGCCATCGTGTTATGGTTGTGCGTTATTAAAATAAATTGAGTTCTATCAGCTAACGCTTTTACCATGCTAGTATAGCGTGCAACGTTTGCATCATCAAGCGGTGCATCTACTTCATCTAAAAAGCAAAATGGCGTTGGCTTCTGTAAAAATAGTGCAAATAGTAACGTCATAGCTGTTAATGCTTTTTCGCCACCAGATAATAATCCCATGTGTTGTAACTTTTTGCCGGGTGGTTGTATATATATTTCTACACCAGTGTTCAAAATATCTTCTGGATCAGTAAGGCGTAGTTCTGCTTCGCCATCGCCAAATAGTATTTTGAATACCTCAATAAACTTATCTTTTACTTTGTCGTATGTTTCAAAAAACATTTTTACTGTCGTTTGGTCAGTTTCATAAATGAACGAGTTAATATCCGTGATAGAGCCTTCTAAATCAGTACGTTGGCTAGTTAGGAAGTTGTATCTATCTTCTGCTTCTGCATGGTCGTTTATAGCGTTCAAGTTTATTGCGCCTAGGCTTTCTAGCTGGTTATCTAGTTTTGCAATTTCGTCTTTAGTTTTGTTTGGTTTAAAATCTGCATCAGCATATTCTTGATAACATTCAGCCAAATTTTCGCCAAATTTTTCGCTATATTGCGTCGCTATTGCCTCTGTAAATGATGAAGCAGATGCAAGGGCTAAATCAAGTTGTCTAACTTCATCATCAACTTCTTTAATTTGTGAGTTGATACTTTCAGCAGATTTATGCAATTCTTCAGCAGTTTCTTTATGCTCTATAATTGAATTATCAAGTTCAGACAATTCGCTTTCAATTTTTAATAATTCTAGGTTAAGCTGTTTATGGTTTTCTGTAAGCTGTTCAATATTTTTTTGCCAATCAATTTTATCAACATTTAATAAGTTGTGTAATCGCTCGTTTAAATTATTGAGTGATTGAGTGTTGTTATTATATTCACGCTCGATATTGTCAGCTTCCCTAACAGCAGATGCTAAACGCTCATTCGCACCAGATAGCTCAATCTTCAGTTCTTGCAATGTTTCTTTTTTATCATCTAGTTGCGACTTTATGTTGTTAAGCTTTTCTTCTATAACTTCACGTTCTTCTTCAATACTTATTCTTTTTTCATCAATTTCAGATATTTCTATCTTAATTTTTTTGCAAATTGTTTCATATTCGTTATAAGTATCTTCTGCGAGTGCTATTTCACGTTCTATAGTGTTTATGCGTTTGTTGCCACGTTCGTATTCGTTAGCAATATTGTCATGCTTTGTTGTGTAGTCAAAAAGTGACTTATTTACAAGTTCTACTTCGTACTGCAACAAGTCTACTTCTTCTTTATTTTCAAACATTTTTACAGCAAGTTTTTCAATATTTTGGCTAACTTCTTCAAGTTCTTTTTGCCTAGTATCAATATCGAGTGTAGCTTGCTTGACGTGTTCTTTTAACGATATAATTTTGACAGATGCTTCATCACTACCGTGTTTTGTATAAATGTGTGACTTGTAATAAATGTTATGCTCTGAACCAATTACATCAATATTATCTAACATTTTCGTAATGCTTTCTATTTCAGATGTAAATGTAAAGCGTATTGATAGTTCGAGTTTTTCTATTGTTTGTATTACTTCATTTTTGTAATTATCATCAAAGCAAAATACATCGGCAATTTCTACCAATTTAACTCTATCAACATTATTAATTAGGTCTATTAACAACTTAGGCGAATATCTATTTAAGTATTGCATATCATCGCTATTACCTGTTGATGCATTAATAATTTGCGTTTCTAAGAATGTAATATTAGACGATATACTTTTTATTGAAGATGATAGTTCAGCTTGTTTAATTCTGAATTTTTCATCATCTTGCTTTAGCAGGTCATAACTTTCGCTAAATTCAGCAAGTGATTTTTTCGCATTTTCTAGTTTTTGTTTAGATGTTTCTACATCGTTAGATAAAGCAGATTTTTGTTCATTTAATAAACTACTTTGGTCAGCTATTTCTTCTTTTTCACGTTTCAATCTATCAATAACGGTTAGTTGGTGTTCAAGCGACATTTCTCGTTTTAATAAATCGCTACGTTTTTCTGATATATTTGATGTATATGATAAGAATTGCTCATCGAGTTCATTAAAATCATCTTGCGAGTTTTCAAGCACAGTTTTTATATCGCTAATAATATCTTCTATATCTGCAACTTTATCAGAAAGTTCTTCTGTTTCACTTTCTGCTATTTCTTTTTTATCAGAAAGTATTTCTTTTATATCTTCAATACGTTCAACTTCTTTACTAAGTCGCTCAATATCTATTACAATTTGTTGGCGTTGTTCTTCTGCTGTAGATAGCCTAATATTTAAGCTATGGATTTCGCCTTCAATTTTAGTAGCGTTATTAGATGTTTCAAGTCGTTTTTCTTGTAGATTTTTATGTTGTTCGCTAAGCTCTGTAAGTAGAGTGTTCGTTTTCCCTTCTTCTTTTACAACAGTAGCGTATTCAGCAAGTTTTTTTTCGAGTTTTTCGCCAGCAATTTTCTTTTGCGAAGTTTTATCAAGCTGTTCGTTCATCTTTGAAGCAAATGATGAGGCAAGATAGCGTTTTTCAAGGTTGCGTTTTTCGGTTTGTAGGCTTTCGCTTTGTTTTAATACCTCTACTTGTGATGAGAGTAGCTCTAATCTACCTAGTATTTCGGTAATAATATCATTGACACGGTCAAGATTATCTCGTGTTTGTGATAGTCTGCGTTCTGCTTCACGCTTTTTATCTTTAAACTTAGTAACGCCAGCTGTTTCTTCAAGGAAAAATCGCAATTCTTCAGGCGATGCATTAATAATTTTATCAACCTTGCCTTGTTCGATAATAGATATACTTCTTGCGCCAAGCCCAGTATCCATGAAAATATCTTTAATATCTTTCAGCCTACACTTGCGGTTATTGATATAATATTCACGTTCACCAGTTTTATAAAATTTACGTGTGATTGTAAGGTCAGAGAATGTGCCATATTTTGAAGCGACTGATTCGTCAATATCTGATAGTGTAAGCCCAACTTCTGCAAAGCCGGCTGGTTTACGTTTTTGTGAACCGTTAAAAACTACATCTTCCATTTCTGTGCCACGTAATTCTTTAGCGTTTTGCTCGCCAAATACCCAACGTACAGCGTCCATGACGTTACTTTTACCGCTACCGTTAGGTCCTACAATAGCAGTAATACCGTCTGGGAACTCAATTGTAGTTTTATCAACGAATGACTTAAATCCGTGAAGATATAATCTATTAAACTTCATTCTATATAATTATTCTTTTTATGCAAAAATTTCAACTAAAACTTATTATAATATGGAAATAGTTGCTCAAATTGTTCCCTATCGCCAGTATCGTAGCCCATTAGCGATTGCCAAGTCGTTTCATGCTCCATACATAAATATACGAACACATCGCTCCAATCATGCCTTAGGCGGTTGACAACATATGACATCATTTTCATACGTAGCGCCTTAAAATAGCGTATCTTGCCATCAATACCTTTTACGTAGTCGCCTTTTGTAAGGATAGAATTTGATTGCCTAAGTCTTATTGCATCCATCAAATCATCTGTAGCACGAAATGTTGAAACGCTAATAAACTCAACTTTGCTAGAGTCGATACGCTCGAATAACTCATCAAGCAAGTTGCCATAATATTTTTCAAAATCATCAGTATATATTAGTGGGTCAAAATGGATACCAACCCTATATCCATGCTTTATACAGTCTTCCATAGCTTTCAATCGCTTATCTATGCTGGCTGTTAAGGGTTCTTCTTTTGCCCATATTTCACGAGGGTTTAAACTCCAAGAAACGACAATATTTTTAGGATTTAATGTTAATAAGTTGGCAACATTTGCAGATTTTGTTTTAAACTCGAACTGTACGCTATCGTGGTTGTTTGCAAACGGAAGAAGCAATTTTGTTAGCGGTATAATGTTATCAAGCGCCAAGCTGTCTGATAGCTCGCCAGTACCGATACGCCTTTTTTGTGCAGATGTGGCTTCAATAGCAGATTTTATTGCAGTATCTACATCACCAGATACGCGTATATGTTTGTGTGGAAGATAAGCTTGCAAAATACAGTATGAACAATCAAACGGACAACCTTGCATAATATCCATAACGTGATAATTGCAACAGCGATATATATTTGTGGCTGGGCAGGCATGTACAAAGTTATCACGCTTAGATGTGATAACAATATTTTTCTTTATATTTTCAACTTCTTCTGCGCTATCAACAACTTTAATATCACTAACAGTTTTAGAAACAAGTTGAGTTAAAGGCAAGTCGATGGCAGATTTTTCAACAAATACCATTTTTCTTTAGCAACTCATAAAAAGTTGCTACCTCGCTATAATTTGACAATTTTTCTACGTGTGACTTATATTCTTCAAGACTATTTGCGTTGAACGAAATAGAAATATTTGATGTTTCAAACATGTCGCTATTTATAAATAATGCAGGTGCAATACTTGCTTTAGCATCAGCATATTGTTGTTCAATATCTTTTCTGACAGCAGATTTTTTTGAAGGAAACGAAAAACCTGTAACGTAAGTTGCATTACATATTTCTTCCTTAAAGTCGGCAACATTTTCAACAAATATTTTGAACGCTTGCAACGAAGGCGATATATCAGCAACAAAATCAGCGATAAACTTTATACAATTATTATGAAGCGAAGAAATAAGCCGTAAAGTTTTGATAGGGATATTTTTTTCGTCAATATATGCTTGCAAATCTTCTGGATAATTTACGATACTTTGTAGCACCTCAAAGCTTTTATCACCTTTTATGCCCATTTCTTTAAATAGTGATATATCGCTATTGTTGACACCATTTTGCTTAGTGATTATTGATAGCCTTGCAATATCGGTAAATTTTATATTTTTAGCATATTTTATAGATAAATTGATTGCTTCAGTAAAATCTTTTACGTCAAATATTATATATTCATCACCATTCGCAAAGTTAATGTTGTATATTTTATCATCAATTTTACACGCTATCGGTAGCGTTATATCATCGTATGTTTTTTGCCAACGTAGTGATGTGTTATCAATATTTTCAGCTTTTGATACGTAGAACTTCATTATTCTTTTTCGCTAGATTGGAATAGTGCATCAACAAACATATTTGCATCAAATGGGCGTAAATCATCTATACTTTCACCAAACCCAACATATTTTACTGGTAGCCCGAGTTCGTGAACTATGCTAACCAAAACGCCGCCTTTTGCTGTACCATCAAGTTTTGTTAGCACTATGCCGTTTATTCCGATAGCTTCTTTAAACGCTTTAGCTTGCGATATTGCATTTTGACCACTAGTAGCGTCCAGTACAAGCAACTTCTCATGCGGAGCATCTGGGATAAGCTTTGAGATGATACGCTCAATTTTCATAAGTTCTTGCATAAGGTTATGTTTTGTATGTAGTCTGCCAGCAGTATCGGCAATAAGTATATCTATATTTTTTGATAGTGCAGAATTGACTGCATCATGCACGACAGCTGCAGGGTCGCTACCATCTGCTTGCTTGACTATTGGTATATTTAGCCTATTTGCCCATTCAGTCAGTTGGTCTGCTGCTGCGGCACGAAAAGTATCACCAGCGGCAAGCATAACTTTTTTACCTAGTTTGCCATACATATTAGCAATTTTTGCTATGCTTGTAGTTTTTCCAACGCCATTTACGCCAGATACTAATATGACGTATGGTTTTTTATTATCAATATCTTCAACTTGTGTTGCTGGCACAAGTATTTCTAAAATTTCTTGTTTTATTGCTTGCACAAGTGTCGCTTTATCTTTTAGCACACCTCTAGCATAGCTATTTCTAACATTCTCTAGTATTAAATCGGTTGACGCCACACCTAAATCAGATGTGATTAATATTTCCTCTAATTCGTCTAATGAGTCAGCATCAATTTCTTTTTTACCTAAAAATATAGATGCGATACCTTCACTTAGTTTGTTTGAAGATTTTTCTAACCCGTCTTTAATACCTTCTTCAGTCTTTTTTTCTTTCTTGAAAAAATCAAATAACCCCATAAATCTCTTATCCTATAATCTTACTTTTCTTCGGCGGTAACATCTGGGAACATAACATTTGTCGCAAACTTAAATATCCATGGATATAATATCGAACTAAATATTGCAGATAGTAAAACTGCCGATGATTCTTGCTTTGTAATTAATTCCATTTCGTAAAATATTGCGCCAACAACAACTAATATAGTTAGCGGGAACGTCAGCCCTGTTGCAACAAGTAGCGATGAACGCTTGCTAAGTGATGTAAATAATAACACTATACCGCCAAACAGTTTTACAACCAGTAATACAAATGTTATCAGCAATGATAGCAACATCACGTTGCCTTGCAACATGTCAGATATTGTTACTTGCATGCCGACTGATATAAAAAATATCGGCACGAAAAAACCATAGCTAACGCCACTAATTTTTTCAAGCACTGCTTCTCTATCCGCAATGACGAGTGCAACTATTGTGCCACCGATAAACGCACCGACTACTTGCTCTATACCCATAAGTTCAGCAAACACAACTGATGCAAATAAAATTACAAAGTTGCCACGTATGCCTGTTTCTGTAGGGTTGCCAACTAGAACAAGTGCAGATTGCCTGTTAGGAAACCACCATAATATAACTTTTAGTAGCTTAATAAATATAAACGTTCCAAATATAAAAACTAATATTAGCGAAAAGTGAGCAACACTTGCTAAAGTCATACCATATTCGCTAGCTAATGTAAATATAGTAAGTCCAGCTAGTGTTAATATTTCGCCTATCATAGCAATTATTAATAAATTTTGTCCGACGCCTGTTTTTGTAAGCCCTGCATCTTTTAAAACTGGGAATAACAACCCTAACCCTGTTGTAAAAAATATTAAAGAAAATGCGAAG
>CAYJIW010000007.1:2299-6974 GCA_964370335.1 uncultured Deferribacteraceae bacterium | reverse complement strand
CTATGATACAGCCGAGAGCAACAACAGCGTACATAATAAAGTACATTGTTAAATCTCTTTTTGGGATTTCTTTCAGTTTATCAAAATCAAGCTCAAGTCCAGCCATATACATTAATAATAGGAAGCCAAACGATGAAAAATACCTAACAACTCTATCAGGTTCGTGGTACATGTCTGGTAGTAGCGACACAAGAATAATGCCAAAAAGTATCTCGCCAACTGATGATGGCAACATTAGCCTCTTACTTGCAGATGGCATTAATAGCGCACCTATACTAACAAGCAATAGGATAATAAATTGGTGCTCATTCATTTTGCGACTCGTGCGGTAGGACTAATACGCTATTTTTTGTAAAGCCAGCTAGTAGGTATGGCACATGTGGAGTAAGCCAAGTAATCCTGTTTTCGCTATCTGACGATACAACTAATAACGCATCTGGACTTTTATCAAGTATTGATAGTGTTTCTCTAACAGGGTTACCTTCAAGTTGATGGTATTCTACTTTTGAACGTGTCAAGTTTTCATAATTGTTGACGAGCTGATGGCGTTCTTTTATAGCGTTTTCATCAGTAGAAGATTTTAACGCACCGGGTGGCGTAACATAAATTACTTTAAAAGGTATGCCATATAATAATGATAGTTCCGCGCCAATTTCTATTAACCTATCTGGCATTGTGCTATTAAGCGAAATAATAATTTCATCATAAGGTTTTGTTGCCCTAGATATTAAGAATGGGCAAACAGTACGCTTAAAGAAGTATCTCATTTTAGTATTTAGTAGCGTAAAGTTTTTTATACCTGATATGCCAACGATACCAATATCTTTTATGTATGGTATATTCCTAAAACTTTTTAGTGGGTTGTCTTTTTTAAAGCCTGCTTTTTCTAGTTTACTAATTGCACTTTCAGGATACTTTCTAACATTATCCATAGTATGCCACTGTAGTTTTCTAACCCGAGTATTTTTTGCAACAAACGCAAATTCATCGACACTTTCTTCAGTAAGGTTGTCACCAAGTATCGCCATAGATTGACCATACTGCAACGGAAACTCTGGCGTGCCTTTTGTAAGTATGTTTACTATATTTTCAATTACCTTTGGATCACCAATGATGACAGCTTTATCGCCAACTTTTAGCTTAAAATCTGCATCAGGCATTAGTAGCTTGCCATCACGATATGCTGCACATACACGCCATCTATTAGGTTGAAGGTATCGCATTTTTCTATCGACCAAGTGGGAACGCCTAAGGATAGATACTTCAACAATCTCGCCAAGCCCTAGCCCAATATTAGTTGGTTTTGAGTAATTTTTTTCAATATTTGATAAAACAGCCTCAACACCGATATGTAATGGATTAATAATTTTTACGCCATATTGTTCAAGTTCTTCAATATGGGCATCGCCATACCATAATATAATTAAAGGTATATCAAGCTTTTTCACATCACGTATTATTCTACATACTTCAATAACAACATCGAAATCTTGCAAAGAAGATACGATATGCGACACGTTTTCAAGGTCGATACGCTTCCAAGTAACGATACTAGATGCTTCACCGACTACTGTTTCAAAGCGTGAATCTTCTATATCAAATCGACTAAAAACTTCTGCATTAGAGTCAACAAGTATGCAACTGCGCATATCAGATAGCGACTCTAGCACCCCTCTTTGAAAAAAACCTAGCCCAAGCAATAAAACTTTTTTTCCTTCCATTGTTTACCTTTCATTATTTAGTATGTAATCTATATCGTAATATAGTTTACGTAAAATTAAAACATAAAATAGCATCTTAGCGTAAAGATTGTGAGTTAAAACACAGTATAAAAGCAATAAATACAATATTTTACTTGACAATTTTTGCACTTAGATACATTGTGTATAGTTCTGAATTTAATATTAATTAAAATTATAAGGTAAATTATGAAGCAAAACAACAACTCATTACGCAATATTGCAATTATTGCACACGTTGACCATGGTAAAACTACGCTTGTTGACGCTATGTTTAAGCAAAGCGGTTTATACCGTGAAAACCAAGTTACAGAAGATAGGGTTATGGATAGCATGGATATCGAGCGTGAGCGTGGTATTACTATCGCTGCAAAAAACTGTGCTGTTAACTGGAACGATACTAAAATTAATATCCTAGATACACCCGGCCACGCCGATTTTGGTGGCGAAGTTGAACGTGCGTTATCTATGGTTGATGGTGCTATATTACTTGTTGATGCATCTGAAGGACCATTACCGCAAACACGTTTCGTACTTAAAAAAGCATTAGAAAACGATTTACGAGTTATCGTTGTTATCAACAAAATTGATAGAAAAGATGCACGTGTTGATGAAGTTATGGACGAGTTACTCGACTTATTTATCGACTTAGATGCTACAGAAGACCAACTTGAGTTCCCATTATTGTATGCTGTTGGTAGGAACGGTACTGCTAGTGCTACACCAGATGATTTTGGTAAAGACTTAACACCATTATTTGACATGATTATGAAAGAAATACCTGCCCCAACATATGACGATGCGACACAGTTTAAAATGTTAGTATCTGATATTGGTTACTCTGATTATCTAGGTAGACTTGCTATTGGTAAAGTTACTGGCGGTTCAGGCAAAGTAAATCAAGATATGGCATATATCAATGATAAAGGCGATGTTGTATCAGCAAAGATAACTAAAGTTCAAGCATATGACGGTATGACATTAGCAGATAATACAGAAGTTCAACCGGGTGATATTGTTGTACTTGCAGGTATAGCAGATGTTGCTATTGGTGATACAATATGTACAAAAGCAGATGGCGTTGCGCTACCAAGGCTTACAGTTGATGAGCCAACAGTTGCAATGAAGTTTACTATTAACAAATCGCCATTAGCTGGTAAAGAAGGTAAAATTGTTCAATCAGGTAAGATATTTGAACGCCTTAAAAAAGAAACACTACGTAACGTATCTATAAAAATTGAAGAAGCAGATGAAAAAGAATGTTTCATCGTAAAAGGTAGAGGCGAACTACAACTTGCTGTACTTATTGAAGAAATGCGCCGTGAGGGGTTTGAACTAAACGTAGGACGTCCACAAGTTATATACAAATTGAAAGATGGCAAAAGATTTGAGCCTATCGAACATGTATATATCGACTGTGAAGAACCATACCTTGGCGTAGTTACAGAAAAACTTTCTATGCGTAAAGGACGTATGACTAACCTAGTAAACAAAGGTACTGGACGTGTACGTGCAGAATTTTCTATCCCGTCTAGAGGTTTGATTGGCTACCGTGATGACTTCTTAAGCGATACAAAAGGTACAGGCATGATGAATACTTTGTTTGCTGGTTATGAAGAATATCGTGGCGATTTCCCAGTTAGGCATACTGGTTCGCTAGTTGCAGATAGAAGCGGTGTTGGTGTTGGTTATGGTTTATTCCACCTAGAGCCTAGAGGTACATTATTTATTATTCCGGGTGACCCTGTTTATGAAGGAATGGTTATTGGCGAATACAACAAAGATAACGACTTGAACGTAAACCCTTGTAAAGAAAAGAAACTTACAAACATGCGTGCATCTGGTAAGGACGAGTCATTAACGCTAAAGCCGATTACACCAATGACACTAGAGCGTGCAATGCACTTTATTGCAGAAGATGAAATGATTGAAGTTACACCAAAGTCTATCCGTATTAGAAAAATGATATTATCAATTATTGATAGAAAAGTTATGCGTGGCAAGCCATTGCATATTATGGAAGATGACGACCAAATATAACATAAAAAACTCCGCCTTAAAAAGCGGAGTTATTTTTTATCACAATATGATATGTAGTATCAAGGGGACGATAATTACATACGGCAATATGCGATGAAATTTCATTGTTTGTTTGTTGCCTTTTATGCCTAATGCACCACTAATAACAAACATCATAACAATAACACCTGTCACGAATCCGGATGTACTCTCGTCAGTATATTTCACAAGTAATCCAGCATTTATACAATAATGCAGTGTTAGAAATCCAATTATGCTAAGCCCAACTGGTTTATGGTATTGGCGTAAAACTTTGGCAATGCTATTAAACATTGGCTTCATGATGTCACGCTTTATAAAAAATAGACAAACAAATAACATTAACTGGAATAGTACGAGTATCATAACGATAGAGCCAGTAACCTCAGCATAGTCATCATATTGTAGCATTTCTAGCTTGTTTAATGTAAAATACATATAAAGCCCAACAGCTGCAGCTGCTATAGATAAACCATATAACAATCTTGAAATAATATTTTGCATAATTCACCTCATTATATATAGTATTTCATATTTTTATAAATTTCAACAAAAAAAGGGGAGCTATATGCTCCCCAAGTGTGTATTTGGATTTGTTTAAATAAACTAGTTAAATTGTAGTAACTGTAGTGCTTGTTGCGGTATTTGGTTCGCTTGTGCAAGCATAGCAGTTGCAGACTGAGTCAAGATTTGAGATTTTGAATACTCTGTAGTTTCAGAAGCTATATCTAAATCTCTAATACGTGATTCTGATGCTGCTAAGTTTTCAGTAGCGATACTCAAGTTATTAATAGTGTATTCTAATCTATTAACTTGTGCACCAATAGTTGCCCTTGCTGCGTTAAGCTCTTGAATATATTAATAAATATTATTAATAT
>CAYJIW010000007.1:0-2289 GCA_964370335.1 uncultured Deferribacteraceae bacterium | reverse complement strand
TCATCAAGCTTAGTAATAGAGCGTTGTGATAAATCTAAATCAGTTACATATACATCGTCAATGTCAAGCCCAGTCGTGTCAAGCCGGCCAATAGAAATATTGATAGTTTGTCCTTCGTTCGCACCTATTTGGAGTTCAGTACGGTTATCAACTAAATGTAAGTAACCTGATGATGTATCTGAATTTTGTGTAAATTCTAATGTTTTAGGTGCTGTATTCCATGCTACATCTACACCAGCATTTTGCTCCATCGTCACTGCTACGCCAGGGATAATACTTCTTAACTGACCATCGTTAATGTTATCTGTGCCAACAGATATACCAGTTGTTGCATCAGATACTTTAACATCAATGCTTGAGTTTTCGCCTTGTTGGCTAGTTTCTAAACCGAAAGCATCTATTATACCTTGGTTACCAACAAATACTAATTCAGAATCATCACCTAGTAATGCCGACTGGATAACAAATGTACCAGGGATTGCTTCGTTAGTACCTTCAATTTGGTGTAAGTTTGGTATAAAGTTTACTAAGTTATCGTTGATTGTATCAACTGATGATACAGGAGTTGAAGCACCCATATCTAAATCAACAACGATTGCGTTAGTCAATTTATCTACGAAATCTTGGATAGTATCATCGCTTTCTAAGTAGATAGTTGCTAAGTTACCTTGCCCATAAATTCTTAGTTCTTGTGTGTTGTTAAGTACGTTTACGCCATCTGCGTTTACAAAGCTTTCAATATCTGATAATTTTGTATCAATATTTGCAGCGCCTTCATCACGAATAACTACACTTAAATTACCTACTGCTGTTGGTGCAATACTTGGTGTATTACCCGGATCTGATTCTTGTTCTTCAAACTCTAAAGTCATTTCGCCATAGCTAACAACGCCTGTATCAGGATCTATGCTAGCAACACCAATTTCAACTGGATGTCTATCTAAGTAAGCATCGCCATCATCCGCTTTAGTTAATGAACCGATAACTGTAAAGTCAATATTAGGGCCGTCGCCTATTTTAACTGTACCACCACCAGATGCTGCAAAGTCTACTAAACCATCGTTAAGTGGCTCGTAAGTGCCTAATAATTTATCGCCACTATTCGCTTGCCCAATACTTGGGAATTGTAGTGTCATAGTTGCACCTGCAGTGCCTATTGCGATTGTTGCTGTGGATTCATCAACACCCGGAACAACTGTACCTTCAGTCCATACACTTGGAACAGGAGGGATAGTGTCTGTAGTGATTGTACGGTAACGATAAGTTAATGCGCTTGTTAAGCTGCCAGTTTCAGTAAATTCAAACTCATAATAACCACTATTTGTAATGTCTGCAGGGTTAGTAATGTCAGCAGAGTTTACAACCCAGTTAGAGTCTTCATCTTTATAGATATTGTTAATATCTTGTGCTGCAAGTAATGCACTTGCTTCTAAAGCAGCTTCGTCTCTAGCAGTTGTGCCATCTTCAATAGAAATAACTAAATCTGTAGTACCTGTAACTTCTACATTTTCAACATTTGTAACGAATCCGACGTTAGTTGTAGCTTGGTCAGTAACATCTGCTACTAATGTACCAGGGATTACAGACATAATGTTTGATTTATACTGTGTGTTAGTGCCCGGCTCGATTGTTGTTTCAATAAAGAAATCGCCAGCAGGAACTTCAGGACCTTTAACGATTGCGCCGATAAATTCGCTATCAGATGACCATAAAGCTGTCGCAGAACCATCTAACAATTTTTTAGTGTTAAATTCTGCAGTTTGAGTAATACGGTTTACTTCATCTTTTAATTGGTCTACTTCTAACTGTAGCATAGCTCTATCGTTAGTAGTGTAGATACCGTTACCAGCTTGAACTGCTAGCTCACGCATACGTTGTAGTATGTTTGTAACTGTTTCGATAGCGCCTTCTGCTGTTTGCAAGTAAGATATACCATCTTGAGCGTTCATGCTAGCTTTTTTCATACCGCTAATCTGTCCACGTAGTCTTTCAGATATAGCTAATCCAGATGCATCATCAGATGCGTTGTTTATTCTTAAACCTGTAGATAATCTCTCTATAGATTTGCTTTGGTCATTGCTTGAAATCGTCAATGAACGCTGTGCATTCAATGCCGTAATATTGTTATAAATTGTAAGTGCCATAATAGATTTACCTCCGTGTAAATATCCCCGCTTGTTGCGGTAGCAGGCATCCTTGCCTACTTGTTTGGCATTTTTTGACGTACCTACATTACGGCATTTCATTAAAATAAATTTTGTAACTGTTCTTGTATAATTGGTTTGTTTT